>JBKJOA010000226.1:0-6350 GCA_046593365.1 Limisphaerales bacterium | reverse complement strand
CCGCGATCCAAAGCGCACGAGGAAAGTGAGTAGGCGCGTTTGTAGTTCGTGGTGTCCGGCCAATAGACCGTGATGAATTGGCCCGTTTTGAAATCAATGTCGTAACCCTCAGGCCATTTCAGACGGACCGTCTTCGTGTCTGGCAATTCCATCGTGACAGAGTCAATCAGCATTTCGGCAATTTGTTTGGCCATAGAAATTCAAAATTTGTTTGGAGAGCGCGAGAATAAGTAGGTTTTTATTGGTGTAAAGAAGCAATCTTGCCGAACAGTTCACGCTGAGCGCACCGCTCTCGTGACTGGCGGCTGGAAGCTGCCAGAACTTGCACGATGCGGTTCTGAACTCTTTCCAGAGTTCAGTCGCGTAACCGAAAGGTGTCAGACGCGTGGTTGGGAATTGGCTTTGGGCGAACTGGACATTTTATTTCTGCGTCGCAACTTGCGCTGCGACATCCAGGCAAACTCCTTCTTTCGTGTTGCGCGCAAAAATTCGGCCACCGCTCACCACCGGCATGGTCCAGCATTTTCCACCCAGCGGTTGGGCGCGGGCGACTTCGATGTAGGCTTTCGGAGTGGCTTCCACCAGCACAAGCGGCCCCTTGTCCCCTTGCACTAACACATGCGTTCCACCCACCAGAATAGTTCCACCGCCTGAGCCAAAGCCGGGCTGTGACCAAATCTTTTTTCCAGTCGCGATTTCCACGCAATTCAAAGGTGCGCTGCCAAATTCCTTGAACCCAAAAATCCCATAAAGAAAACCATCTTTACAGACGGGCGTAGTCCAGTGATTCATCGTGCCGCCCTCGTGCCGCCAAAGTTCCGTTGTGGAAAAACCATTGGCTGTCTTGGAAATTTTGCATGCGCCTCCGCCCACTCCGTAACCTGCCGAACAATAGACGATGTCGTTCCAAACGATCGGATCGCTGGCCGTGGAAGTTTTGTAGGGGAACGAGTGACGCCAGAGAATTTTTCCATCCGTAGCCGCAGCGGAAACCAATCCGCTTTGCGTGAAGAAAATAACTTGTCGCACGCCCAGAATTGTCGCGGGTACGGGCGACGCGTGCGTTGGTTTATCACTGCCGCTTTTCCAAACCAGCTTTCCATCCTTTTTGTCGAACGCGAGAAATGCCTGACCTTCACCGCCGGCATTTACGAAAATCAAATTGCCATCGAGAACCGGCGACCCGGCATGTTTCCAACTGATCACCGTGCCGCTGTACTCTTTGACGAGGTCATGCTGCCATTTCGTTTTTCCAGTGTTCACGTCCAGGCAACTGAGCGTGAGATTCGCGCCGAGAAAATAAGCGGAATTTCCATCTATCGTGGGGGTGGAGCGTGGTCCATCACCACCTTGCTTGTCGTAAGTGGGTTTGCCGAGCGGCGTCGCCCAGAGTTCCTTTCCAGTGTTGCCGTCGAGAGCAACGGCCACTTCGGAATCCTGGCCATTCACATTGCGTTGGATGAAGCAAAAAGCCTTGCTCCCACTCACGGCGAACGAGCCGAAGCTCTCGCCCAACTCTGCTTTCCAAACCTGGCGTGGACCCTCTTGTGGCCATTTCGTGGAAATTTTTTCAGGCGTGGAGCCGTCATGATTCGGTCCGCGATATTGCGGCCAATCAGTCGCGTTACTAACCAGAGAGGTGGCGAGAAGAGAGGTGCCGAATAGAACGATTTTAATGTATTGTTTCATATCTAATTTGAGCTTATCGAAAATCTGTTTTGAACATATATCCAAACAGCAAAATTGCTATTCCCGCGATTTGGATGACGAACGGCTCTTTTACCTTCGCTTCAGTGCAAAATCAGAAATACCAATTCACTAAAGGGCACAAATAAAAGGCAATAAACCAGCCAACGCTTCTCCGAAACGCTAACGCAAGTAACCTGAGTTCACCGACAATTCCTACAATTATTCCAAGCGCGATTATTATTACTCCCGCCGTTTACATGATTACAATCCGGTTCGTTTTAAAAATTCCTGTGCGAACACCTCGTAGGCCGCAGCACCCGCGCTGTATTTGTCATAGTGAATGATCGGCTTGCCGAAACTAGGCGCTTCGGCCAGACGCGTGGTACGCGGGATCACCGTTTCAAAAACTTTGTCGCCGAAATGTTCGCGCACTTCGCTGACGACCTGTTGCGACAGACGCGTCCGCCCGTCGAACATCGTCATAACAACGCCGATTAATTCCAAACGGGGATTCGTTCCTCCATCTCGAAGTTGGGATAAAATACGATTGATCATTGAGATGCCTTCCAGCGCGTAATACTCGCATTGGAGAGGAACAAGCAAACTGTCTGCGGCCGCAAAAGCATTCAGCGTAAGAACGCCTAGCGAGGGCGGGCAGTCGATCAAAATGAAATCAAAGCGCTGCGAATCGACAATCGGCTGAAGGTTTTGCGAGACGCGGAAAAGATGGTTTTCCATGCGCGACAGTTCGATGTCCGCCGCGCACAAATCCACTTCGCTCGGAATCACTTCCAGGCGCTCGAAAGCCGTCGGTTTAATTTTGTCGAGCAACACCCCTTCACCCAGCAAAGGACGGTAAGCACTTGCGCCTTCCGTTTTTTCCAACCCCACTCCGCTCGTCGCATTGGCTTGAGGGTCGAGATCAAAAAGCAGAATGCGCTTTCCCGCAGCCGCCAGGCACGCCGCCAGATTGATGGAGGTCGTCGTTTTTCCCACGCCTCCTTTTTGATTTGCGACTGCAATGACTTTTGTTGGCACGCGTCTGATTTAATCGAAGCAAGCGAAGAACACCAAGTTGAATTTGTTCTTCCGGATGGAAGCACTCCCAACAAAAAAGCCAGGCGGTTTGCCTGGCTCCTTCGCTTGGAAATGTAATTCCCGCTTATGGCTGGGTCGCGAGTTGCAGCGCGATTTGTTTATCGATTTCGCTCGCGAGATCCACGTCCGCCGCGCCAGCTTTGGTGCGCGCTTGCACGATGACCCCGCTGACTTGCGCATCGATTTCGGTGATTTTTACCCAGACGGTGCGGGTATCCACGCGAGCGGTGATGGTGTTGTTAATTGTGTCGTTGGAAACAAGCGTGCCGTTATGAGACAGCACCGCTTTCGACGCGTTCACGAGCTTGGCCACCGGGAATTGGTAGCGGCTCTCGATGGTATCTTTGACCAGCGGCACGCCCATTTTCATGTGGCCATCCACCGTGCTGACGCAACCGGTCAACAAAACCGAAACTGTTAAAACCGCCAAAGACATTAAAATTTTCAATTTCATGCGCGGATTATGCTCCTAGACCGAAGCGCTGCGTCAAGCAAGAATCGGGCTTTTAACACATCGTTGAACGTAAATTAAATCTTGTCCCAATCAATCGGCTTGGTGATGTCGATGCGCTGCAATTTTTCCTGAATGGCTTCGGGATATTTTTGTGCCGCACCGGTGTTGAAAACCAAAACACGATCCGATTTCTTGACCGTCCCGCGTTTCAGCAGCACTTCCAGCGCGCCAAGACAAACGGCCGTTTCTGGACAAAGCGCTATCCCTTCGCTGGATGAGGCCATTTGCATAAATTTCGGAATATCTTTTTCTGGTGTCGCAATGGCCACGCCGCCGCTTTCGCGCACCGCGTCAAGAATCATGAAGTCGCCGACGGCAGCAGGCACACGGATGCCACTCGCAATGGTCGCCGCGCCTTCGAACAATTTTGCGAACCGCTCGCCCTTGTCGAACGCCGTCGAAATTGGCGCGCAACCTTCGCTTTGGCAGGAAATCATTTTTGGTTTCTTTGGCGAATTCAGCCATCCCATTGCTTCGAGTTCCGCGAACGCTTTCCACATCCCGATCAAACCGGTGCCGCCACCCGTCGGATACAAAATCACGTCGGGCAACTCCCAATCGAATTGCTCGGCGAGTTCGAGTCCCATCGTTTTTTTGCCTTCGATACGATACGGCTCTTTCAAAGTGGAAAGATCAAACCAGCCTTTGATTTTTTTCCCTTCGCCGACGATGCGCCCGCAATCGTTGATTAAACCATTGACGAGAAAAGTTTTTGCACCAGCGAGGTAACATTCTTTTTTGTTAATCATCGGCGTGTCTTCGGGCATGAAAACATAGGCCTCCATTCCGGCGCGAGCAGCATAGGCGGCCATCGCGCCGCCAGCATTTCCCGCCGTTGGACACGCGACCTTTTTGATTCCAAATTCGTTCGCCATGGAAATCGCCATCGCCATGCCGCGCGATTTAAAACTACCAGTCGGCAAACGGCTCTCATCTTTGACGAGCAGGCTTTTCATACCGAAATGCGACGCGAGCCGTTTGCAATCCAGAATCGGCGAAATGGTTTCCGTCAGCGAAACGATTTTGTCGGGATTTGAGATCGGCAACATTTCCAGATAACGCCAGATCGTCGGCGGACGGCCCATCAAATCTTTCTTTTTGAAATTTTTCTTCAGCGCAGCGAGATCGTATTTGACCCAGAGCGGGCGATTGCAGGCGGTGCAAAGGTTGTGGACTTTTCCTTTTTCGTATTTAACACCGCAATTGGCGCATTCAAGATGTGTGACAAAATTCATCGCCAGATTGAATCGTCGCTGTCTTGCGTCGTCAAGCGGTGCTTCCCGGAATTTACGAAAGAGAGGCGGTGAACGCGCCGCAGTCCAGACGCTTCGCGCAATTGATAACGTTTGAAAGGCGCGGAGCGTTTGGAGTGCGGACGGCTTGTTGTGGGATGCCGCGTTCGGCCAGCTTTTGCAAAACGTGTTTCCGCCATTCAATTTTCCCAGCCGTGACGAGTTCTTAAGTCTCGCGAAAGCTGAATCGTGGTTGGGTTGGGGCATCCATCGACATGTAAGATGACTTTCTATTAATAAATCGCCCCGACGGGCTTTCCAACGGGATGAAAACCTCGCGCCAGAAAATTTTTTTCGTGATGACGAAGTTTAGATCAGCCACGCCTCTTTTGGAAAAGTTGAGAAAATAGCTTAGATTTTTCAACCGCCCGGTTTATGCTCGCGACCTGTTTGTAACCGGTCCAAAGGTGGTTTGTTCGCGAATGAATTTGAGCAGATTGCCGACGGAGTGTGTCCATTCGGAATTCAAGGAACGAATTATTAACCAAGAACTCAAATATGAATGCGAATAATCCCAGCAAAAACATTTTGACCTCAGACGTCGAAATCAAAGGCACCATTAAATTCACAGGCGAACTGACGTTTGAAGGAAAGTTAGACGGCGAAATCCAAACGGACGGCACGTTGCTGCTCGGCGACACCGCGGTGGTCAACGGCAACATCAACGCCGAGTCCGTGGTCGTGCGCGGCAAAGTCAACGGCAACATCACCGCGAAAGAAAAAATTGAGATCAAAACCAAGGCCGAACTTTTCGGCGATATTCGCGCATCCAAATTGACGGTTGAAGAAGGGGTGACCTTCGTTGGCAAAACGGAAGTGAATCCAAACAAAGTTTCTCCCGCCGCGCCGCCCGCTCGCCCTGAAACGCCCAGGATTTCTGAACCACCCAAACCGCTCGTGCGGTGAGTTGAATCTCGTCCGTGAACGGATTGCTGATGCCGACCACTCAACAGGTCAGGGTTCCGGTTTCGTGCCCGAGTTGCGGGCACGAACAACCTGAACCGCCCAAAGCATTTTCCACCGTCTGCAAAAAATGCAGAAAACATTTTGATGTTCAGGCAGCGCTCCATCCCACTCAGAACACCGCGAAAGCTGCGCTCAAACAAAAACGAGTCACCTGCTTCGATTGCGGAACTGAGATGGACACTGCCGCCACCGCCCAGTCAATGATGTGCAAGCGATGCAGTCGTTACATCGATCTCAAGGATTATCGTATCGCGAACGCAGTTTCCAAAAACTTCAAAACCAGAGGCGCATTTGTCATCGAACCGAAAGGGAATGTTTTCAACACCGAAGCGATCGTTGGCGATGCGGTCATCAAGGGCCGCTTTTTGGGCAAGCTCACCGCTGAACAATTGACCATTCATTCCAGTGCGGAAATCAAAGGCAGTTTTAGCGCTTCGCATTTGATCATTCCGGCGGAAAACCATTTTTACTGGAAGGAGCAAATCAAAGTCGGCTCGGCGGAAATCGCGGGTGAACTTGCCGCCAGTCTTCATGCGACTGGCACAATTATTCTAAAATCCACGGCGCGATTATTTGGCGATGTGGAAGTGAAAAACTTCGTGGTCGAAGAGGGCGCAGTTGTGGTTGGGTATTTGCGGGTAAAAGGGTAAGACGCGTCACTTCCCTGCGCGACGCAATTGGCCGCTTTTCAAATTCTCATTCGCACGCATAGTTACTTTGCGATGAGCGACGATCTTTCAACTGTTCAAATCGAATCCGCCGCGACGAACCGCACCGAACTTCGCGTGGAC
>JBKJOA010000148.1:0-6216 GCA_046593365.1 Limisphaerales bacterium | reverse complement strand
GGCGTTGCAGGAGCTTTTGGGGCACAAGGTGCGTACTTGCAAACGGCGTTAGCAATGTTGCAAAGGCCGTCCGCAAAGTTGTTTTTGGGGTTGGGAAGTTTGCAGGACCAACGATCTTCTCCATCACTTATTGACCGGGGTGCCAGGTTGCGATGGAGGGGATTGGGTCAACGAAAGGAAAACTTTTTCCGCTGCGTGAGCGCCGCTTGCGTCAGGAGGATAGACATCGAAGATTTTTCCTTCCTTATTGATCGCGCGGTACTCGACACGGTTTCGCGAGACGTCCACGCGCCAGAAATGCTGGATGCTGCCGGTCTTCTCCTCATACCAGCGCCGCGGATTACTCACGGGTCGGAAACCCTGCCCCCAACAGCCATCGCCCAGATAGAGTGTTCCATCAGGGTGAGGCTGATTATTGCGCAGCAACTTCGTGCGCTTGAAAGCGTGATCGTGATGTTCAAAAGCCGTTGTGAGATGGTGCTTGTCGAAGATCGGCAACCAGGCGTTGCGGCCTGCGACTGACCCGCCGCCATCGTAGGCTCGAACAGAGGGGTAAAGCGGCACATGATAGACAGCGAAGCGGTGTCGAAAGTTCCGGTCGGCTTCCAATTGAAGATCAAGCCAGGCCGCCTGCGCTCCGCCGTGCGGTGACAAGTGTCCGGAGTCTATCAGGTAGAGGACAAGATTTTTCCCAAATTTGCGCGAATAATAACTTCGGTCTGATTGCTGGGCGAAGTAATTGGAATAAAAAAGGGCCGCTCCTTTCTTGACCTCATGATTTCCAATAGCCAGAACCATCGGGACGGTGAAACCCTTGGGAGTCACCATAAATTTGACCCAGGCATCAAGCCAGTCATCCCACCGTGCATAGTTGGTAAGCACGTCGTTGGCGTAGGCAATGTCACCACCCACCACGGCAAAATTCGGTTCCTGTTGCGCCGCTTGCTTCACCAGTAATGGCATCGTCGGGCTGGTTCCCATATCACCCCCTTCAACGAAGCGAAGCTTTCCGTGGTTATCGGGAATGGTTTGAAACTTGCGCTCTGCACTGAACCCGTTTTTTGGGTCACCAGCGACGAAATAATAGGTTTCGCCCGGCTTGAGTTTTGTTAGCTCAACCCAGTGAATCGTGCGGCCATCTTCCAATCCCTTGATCTTGTGGTGTGTTCCGGTCGCGTGAAGCCGATAGTCGTTGATTTTTTCTTTCCGTGGTTTGGTGTCGTAATAGACCGAGCTGGTTTCGGCATCTCCCATTGTCTGGTAATTAATGGTGATGGTGGTGCTGGTGTCGCCCTGCCAGGTGAGATAAACGTGCCGGGGCGATGCCTGGCTCAAGAGAGTCATCCCTAACAGGCTGAAACAAATCAAGAGGAAGCCGTATCGTGATTTGGATCTGGAGAAGGTTTGTTCTCTCGCGCGGGTTGGGGTGTGTTCGTTCATAGTTTTATTTCAATAAATCCTGGCGTGGAAATAAGCAGTCAAAAGATCAACCCCATCTCACGTTTCTAAAGCGCTACCATTGATAACGCCCGTTGATTTCGACTGGAGGCACGTCTGGAAATTCATAAGTGATCGTCCAATCGGCGGTGAGCGGTGCGAGATCAGTTACTTTGAACGGTTGGCTAACGCCGAATTGCACGCTGATGGACTCGCTGGAATCCGGTTTAACCACTAGGTCGGCTTCCGCCGGTATAATATGCACCTGATCGGTAGAGGTGAACCGGGCGCGGAACTTCATCGGAATCGTCGCATCGTTGGAGATGATCAACTTTGCGGTTGCTCCGGGAAAAGTCGGGCCTCCTCGAAATTGTCCTTCCTTAAACAGCGGTTCAGAGGTGACCGCTTTTCCTGCGAGCGCGCTGCGCATCGTATCCGCCATCTTCTCGGTAAGAATATTTTCATCCCAGATCCCATCCAGCAAGAGGTTGGCAATCCGTGGCCCTTTGTCAGTCATCGTAACCCAGGCGACCTGATCGAACTCGCCAAAGGCCCGCCCGCGCAATTTGGTCCCGCCGCCGGTGGTGGCGAGCACGATGTAACTGGTATCGTTCCGCTCGAACTTGGTGTAGTGATGCCGGTGACCGGCAATTACGGTATGGGGACGTTTGCTGATCATGTCTTCGATAGGCTTCCAACCGGTCGGTTCCTCGTAATCCCAAAGCGGTTTATGCAGGAAGACAAGCGTCCAGCGTACTTTTGGATTTTCGGCCAGCGCGCGCGCCACGTAGTCCTGCTGGGCCTTGCTGATGTGAGTCGGCGGTGGGTCCTCGGAATCCAGACAGAGAAACAAAACATCGCGGTAAACAAAATGATAATACAACCGCCCGAAGCGTTTGACCCATTCCTCCTCCATGATCGGGTTGGTGATGTCGTGATTGCCTGGAACAAAATAAAATGGCATCTCCAGTTGCTGGACGAAGCGTATGAATTCCTGCCATTCGACGTCGATTTGCTTGCGATCCTCGGTGTACCCCGTGATCAAGTCGCCCACACTCATCACGAACTCCGGCTGAAGCAGATTGATTTTCTGGATAGCACTTTCAAACACCCCAGGCCGGACACCGCCCGTCCGGTCGCTCACCACCACGAATTGAAAGTTGTCGGGGTCATTGTTGAAGTCCAGGTGGGTCCAAGGCTTTCCCAGCGCACCGATGGCCGCCAGGGAGGCTGCGTTGGCGCGTCCCTTTTTTACGGATTGCACACAACCCACGCCACCGGTTAAGAGCAGCAAACCCAGGGTGCCATTCAGGCACCATTTCAGATTTTTCCAAAACATAAATTTGTTCGAGATGAACCGGGTCTATGATTTCTCACGAACGTGAAGGGACGCAAACTAAAAACGCGCAAGTCGATGGCGCATTAATAAACCTCAAACACGAGACACCGCATGATGTCGTCCACCTTCATCTCAACCCAAATTCTGCTGAGCGCGCGCGTTACCCTCTATGACTTCTTTTTCGTTTCGATGTTTTTGATTCGATACATTTTAGAAGCAGTGCGGATGATGAGGCTGTCTCGCGCGATCGCCGGCGTGGCCATGCACATTTCTCCCAGACTGTTTTTGCCGATCAGTTTGTATTCCGGGCCTGGTTGAAAAACAAACGTGTCGCCATCTTCGCTCAGAGCAAAAATCTTATTGCCGTAAGCCCAAGGTGAAGCGGTGAAACTCGTAACGCCTTCTGGGCGAACCCGCTGTTTGTCGTAAATTTCCTTGCCAGTCTTGGCGTCGCGACAACTGAAAAATCCAAAGTCAAACAGCACGTAAAAGTAATCGCCATAAACCAGCGGTGAAGGGTTGTAGGGGGAAGCCGTCTTTTCGCGCCATGCGATGGAGGCATTATTCGTCTCTCCGTCCTTTAGCGAGATGTCGCCGGTCGCCCCGGGACGGATTGCGTAAACCGGACGAAAATTATCACCCACATAACCTGAGCAAACGTAAAGCAGCCCGTGACTCGCAAACGGAGTGGGAATGACAATGGACGACATTCCGCCGAGTTCCCAAAGGACTTTGCCATCGAGATCGTAGGAACGGACTTTGTTGCGCCCCGGGACGACCAATTCGGTTCTCTTATCATTTTCCCAAATGTAGGGCGTGGCCCAGTTGCTTTTCTCGTCTCTTTCGACCCGCCAGAGTTCTTTGCCACTTTTCTTGTCCAATGCCAGGATAAATGATTTATCTTCGTTGTCATTCACGACAAAAAGCCGTTCTTTGTGCAACACTGGGGAAGCAGCCGTGCCCCAACCGTAACGGGTGTTGGCGTGCCCCCACTTTTGAGACCATATCTCCTTGCCATTCATATCCAGACAAAAAAGACCAAGGTTTCCGAAGTAGGCATAAACGCGCTGGCCGTCGGTCAAAGGTGTTTCAGAAGCATAGGTATTTTTCAAATGAATCGAGGTGCTGGGCGAGCCTTCGTGAACTTGTTTTTCCCAAAGTTTTTTCCCTGTTTTCCAATCGTAACAATAAACCATCCAATGATGAATATCTTTGGAAGGGGTCTTCCTCTCGCCGCCGAAGTAGAGTCCTTTTTTGGGCGGCTCCACTTCGCCATCCTTGATCACCGAGGTGACAAAAATTTTGTCCTCCCAAACGATGGGAGAAGACCACCCAGATCCCGGAACAGGAACGCTCCAGGCGACATTTTCGTTTGTGCTCCAGGTTATGGGAAGATTTTTGTTGTCAGAAACACCAAGTGAACTTTCTCCGCGGAATTGCGGCCAATTATTTTGAGCGACGGCCGTGCTGACGGCCAACAGCGTGAGAATGAATATTTTTTTCATGAGAGACATGGTGAATTTGTGATTAAAACCCTTTCCCGATGGTGCTGGTTTTAATACGGCAGAGGTAATGATTGGCTGTGATGTAAAGGGTTGATCCATCGCCGCCCCAAGCGCAGTTACCCGTGGGCTGACCGGTGTTGATGGTGCCGAGATGTTTACCGCCGGATGTGAAAACGAGGACGCCGCCCGGACCTGTGGCAAACAGGTTTCCGGCCTTGTCCACTTTTATTCCATCGGGAAGACCAGCAGCCTCCTTTGCCATCGAAGTCGCGTCAAAAAAGATTCGTCCATTGGCAATGGTGCCATCACGCTTTACGTCGTAAGCCATCCAGATCGCCTGTTTGGGATCGGAGACGGCTACATACAACGTTTTTTCATCAGGTGAAAAGGCGATGCCGTTGGGGTAACTCAATTCGCCGGTCAACAGAGTGACCTCGCCCTTTTTTGAGATGCGATAGACTCCATTGTGGGGAAGCTCCTTTTTTGGATCTTTATTTGCGCCCTCCAAACCATAGGGTGGATCGGTGAAATAGAGATCGCCGTTGGATTTATAGACCAGATCGTTCGGACTGTTGAAACGCTTGCCGAGATATTTATCGGCCAACGTTGTTTTGGTGCGGTCTTTTTCCAGCCGCGCCACACGTCGATCGCCATGTTCGCATAACACCAAACGGCCTTTGGAATCGACCGTCAAACCATTCGAGCCAGGCTCGCCGCCACGCGGGGTCGAACCGGTGTAGCCACTCAGCTTTAGAAACTCACTGATGCCTTCGCCTTCTTTCCATTTAAAAATTATATTTTTTGGAACATCGGAAAACACTAGAAAGCCGCCATCGCGAATCCACGCGGGTCCTTCCGACCACGTAAAGCCATCGGCCAGCTTCTCAAGTTTGGCATCCGGCGGCACCAGCTTGTCGAAGGCTGGATCAAAACGTTCCATTTTTCCGAAGGTCGGATAGGACTGTGCCTCAACGACCGCCGATGAAACGGAGCCGATGAGAATGGCAGCCGAGGTGACAACGATGGATGCAGGGGTGTTCATGTTCATAAGATTTATTCCTTAAATCTAAAGTGGCTTGATCAGTTTAATTTTCGACTTCCGAGCATGTTCGTGTAGCTGGTTGCCCTTCTTCGCTACCCCCCAGCGTGGGTGCGGCGAGAAACGGAAGAAAGGCTATGCGTTTCATCGCTAAATCCGGTTTTGTTGTAATCTTTCTCTACGACTCACTTCTGGTTGAACTCGGTGGCGAAACGGAATAACTCGACATAGTGGCCGTCCTTCTTCTCCTGGTTTGTGTGATAAAACTCCTTGATTTTCGTCAGCGCAGCCGGGTCCCAATCGGGCCGATATTTGGTAACGGATGGTTCAAATTGACTGACCTGCTTCGTGACGGCCTCGACTTTCAGTTCCATCGTGGAATCAATGTTGACAGAGTAATTCGCGTCGTTGGTTGTTGCATAGAAGAAGTAAAGGTTGGTCACCACATACGGCTGCAATTTATCCACAAGCAGATGTTCGGGGTAATAGAGATGAAACTCCGCCGCGCGCACGGCGTCAATGGTGTTGAACGCCGCCATGCGATGATCGGTTTTGTGCCAGCGTTCATACCACTCGCCCGGATCCAAGGATAAAATCGCATCCGGACGATATTGGCGGATGATCCGGGTGACCTGGCCGCACAACAATTTCGGCGGCACGTACTCCAGTTCGCCATCATCATGGCCGAGCCAGATAATGTTTTCCTTGGGAATGCCAAGCACGGCGCAAGAAGCTTCCTCTTCGGATTTGCGGATGCGCGCCAGGCGCTCGGAGGTCATGTCCTGGTCGTAGCTCCCCTTGTTGTCATTGGTATAAATGACCACTACGACCCGGTTCTTGTTTTTGGCCAGCAGGGCCATGGTGCCACCGACGGCAAACGTGTCGTCGTCGGGATG
>JBKJOA010000082.1:0-4949 GCA_046593365.1 Limisphaerales bacterium | reverse complement strand
TCATCGGCCTTCCTCGCAACATGGACGGAAGCTACGGCCCGGCGGCTCTGAAAGTGCAGGAGTTTGTTGCCGTGTTGAAAGAAACCATTGTTGTGCCGATTAAATTGTGGGACGAGCGTTTGACTTCCGCGCAAGCGAATCGGTTTTTGATTCAAGCCGATGTGCGCCGCGACAAACGCAAAGAGAAGGTGGACAAAACGGCTGCGGCGATTTTGCTGCAAAGTTACCTCGATAGTTTTGCCGCTTGAGGCGTGGTGTCTAAAGCTGGAAATGTGAAGGCGCGTTCACGTTTTGCGATTTACAATTCACAATGGACTCACTCAAATTTAAACTCACCATCGCTTACGACGGAACGGATTATTCCGGCTGGCAGTTGCAGAAGATTGGGTTGGGCGTTCAACAGCGAGTTGAAGAATCGCTCGCTAAAATTTTCCCGGGCGTAAAACGAATCCACAGTTCCAGCCGCACCGACACCGGTGTTCATGCTCTGGGGATGGTGGCGCATGTGGAAATTCCAAAGAGCGAATTCAAGATGGCTCCGGCCAAATTATCGCTCGCCATCAATGCCCATTTGCCGCCGGATGTTCGTATCATGTCGGCGGTCCGCTGCGCAGCGGATTTCCACGCACGTTTCGATGCGACCGGAAAGCAGTATCGCTACGTGATCTGGAACCATTGTGCGATGAATCCGCTCTTGCTGAATCGGGCGTGGCATGTGGGATTGCCGCTGGATGTGAAGTCGATGCGCTTGGCGGCGAAATTCTTTGTGGGCAAACACGATTTTAAATCCTTGGCCGGAACGCGCAGTTACGAAATGGAAACCACCGTGCGCACGCTCACCCGTTGCGACATCAAGCGAAGTGGCGCGACCCTGACGCTGATCATCGAGGGCGACGGTTTTCTCTACAAAATGTGCCGCGGGATTGTCGGAACCTTGGTGCAAGTGGGGCAGGGGAAGATTGCCGCGAACGAAATTCCAAAAATTCTAGCGACCAAAGACCGGCGGGTGGCCGGAATGACTGCGCCCGCGCACGGCTTGGTTTTGTGGAAGGTTTTTTACGGAAATAAATCACCGAGGCACGGAGGCACAGAGAAGGAGACGGGATGATTTCCCTCTCTGTGTCTCTGTGTTGAAATTATGAACATCGTTTTAGTTGAACCCGAAATCCCGCCGAACACCGGCAACGTCGCCCGGCTTTGCGCGGCAACGAATTCGCGTTTGCATTTGATCGAACCGTTTGGTTTCAAGCTCGACGATGCGCAATTGAAGCGGGCGGGAATGGATTATTGGCAACAGGTCGAGTGGCATCGCTGGGCGAGTTGGGCTGATTTTTTCAAGCCGCTTCCCGCGCAGGCGCGACTTTGGTTTGTGGAATCGGGCGGAGCAAAAAATTATACGGAAGCAAAGTTCTTGCCGGAGGACTATTTTGTTTTTGGGCGGGAGACCGCCGGTTTGCCGAAAAGTTTGTTGGAGCAATTTCCTGAGAACTGGTTGCGCATCCCGATGTTTAATCTGAAATCGCGCTCGTTGAATTTATCGAATTGCGTGGCACTGGTTCTTTACGAAGCGTTGCGGCAACAAAATTTTCAGGGGGAAATTTAGCCTGCGGCTTGGGGCTGACCATTGAACACGGCAACCTTGCTTCGCCATGCAAGCATCGAAAATCCTTGCCTTGACGTTCACCATTGAACGGCTCTTGAGAGCCGATACTCTTGTCTGGATGAAATCGGAATTGAAAAGAGCGACTATTCTCTTGGTCGAGGATTCAGAAGAGGATGCTTTCTTTTTTAAGCGCGCTTTGGAAAAAAGCGGTTTTAATTCCGAGTTAATCCTGGCACCAGACGGCAAGGCCGCTATTTCAATTCTCTCGGATCCAGTCATCGTGCCTACGTTGCATGCCGTCTTTCTTGATTTGAAATTACCCATGGTGGGCGGGTTTGACGTATTGCGGTGGGCGAAAGAGCGGAACTCCGATGGCACTTTGCGTTTTTTCGTTCTGAGTGGTTCTTCGCAAGCCAACGACCGAAAAATGGCTCAGGAACTGGGTGCTTTGGACTATTTGGTAAAGCCGATTACACGAGAAATTCTTTACCGCCTTCTTTCTCTAGGGGTCTGACGCACCTTCGCTTCGTGGTTGCCCCGACCATTTACTTCTTGCCTTTTTTTCAGGTAAAGGCGGCACTTATTGTTGCGAAACAACTTTTTGAAGATCGCGTCGATTTGGTTATATGTCTGACGAAAATTCAACTAATCTCAGTTCCGAACTACTCATCGATTTTTATGCGGAGTGCGATGAGCATTTGCATCTCGTCCGGCAATCGATTGTCGCGCTGGAACAGGGCGTTGATGAAAAGCAGACCGTCACGACCATTGAAAAACTTTTCCGCAGTTTCCATTCGCTCAAAGGAATTATTGGTATGGTGGGAATTCGCCCCGCCGAACAACTAGCCCATCGCGCGGAGGATTATTTGCGGGAAATTTCACGCAACAAGGAACGGGTTTCCCAGGTTGGCCTCGATTTGTTGGCCGGTTCGGTCCAATTCCTCGAACAGAGCGTGGCTGCTTTTCGCGACAAACTTCCCGCGCCGGAAGCGGCCTATTTATTAAAAGAATTGGATTCTCTCATCTCAGGAGTTCCTGCGGCGGTTGAAACAGAAGAAAAAGCTCCGGCGAAAACCACGGAAACCGCGTTGCAAGAGAAGATCAACGAAGCTGCGCAAAAAGGATTTACCGTTTGGAAATGCACGTTTGTCCCTTCGCCCGCGTTAAATGAACGCGGTGTGAATGTGAACGAAATTCGCGAGCGGCTCTCGCATCTGGGAGACGTGATTCATTCCGCCCCACGCATCGACGAGGGTGCCATCGCTTTTGATTTTTTTGTGGCAGATGGGGAAACTTTTGCGTCTCTGCCGGAATGGGAAAAGGACGGCGTCAGTTTTCAGAAGGTGCAGCCAGCGGCTCCCGTTTCAAATCGTCCGCTCACGGCCAATCCCGCCGCGCCGGTCAATTTATTTGTCGCGCCTTCTCAATTTATTCGCGTCGAACTCAATCGCCTCGACGAACTTATGCGCATCACCGGCGAACTCGTCATTCAACGGGCGCGACTCGAGGAGCAGATGACTCGTCTCGACGCGAAACATGACGTGGATATTCGTGGACTGCAGGAAGTGAATCTGGGCTTTGGCCGGCAATTCCGCGAGTTGCGCGAAACCGTCATGCGTTTGCGGATGGTTCCAATTGCCGAAATTTTTGATCGCTTGCCGTTCGTCGTCCGCGATTTGACGCGCGGCACCAGAAAAAAAGTTCGGTTGGACATTCAAGGTCAACAGACCGAATTAGATAAATTCGTCGTCGAACGCTTGAAAGATCCGCTGCTGCATCTCGTGCGAAATTCGGTGAGTCACGGAATCGAAGACCCCGAAGAACGCCTCGCCGCAGGCAAGCCCGCCGAAGCGACCCTGACTCTTTCCGCGAAGACCTCCGGCGAAACCGTGATTATTGACGTGTCCGACGATGGTCGAGGAATCAATCGCGCCAAAATTGCGGAGCGCGCCGAGCAAATGGGCTTGCCCGTGCCGCGCACGCTTTCCCCTGCGGCAATCCTGGATTTTATTTGTCTTCCCGGTTTTTCCACACGCGACGAAGCAGATCGCGCGGCGGGTCGCGGTGTCGGAATGGCCGTCGTCAGCAACACGCTTCGCGAATTGGGCGGGAGCCTCATGCTTGAAGAAAAAGGCGATGGCACCCATTTCATTATGCGTTTGCCGCTGACGCTGCTGATCACCGACGCGCTGATTGTTTCCGCCAATGGCCAGCAATTTGCGATTCCGCAAACGAGCATCGAAGAAGTTTTGCAAATCGAAGAATCAATGGTGCGCCGAATGGAACAGGCGGAGCTGGTGTCCGTGCGGGGGACGGCGTTGCCGCTGATTCGGCTTCGCACGCTTTTTGGTTTCCCAAAATCGGAGCGGGCGATGCCGTCGGTTCTCGTTTCGCAAACAGATCGAGGTCGCGTCGGTCTGGTGGTGGACCGGATCAACGGCCAGCGGCAAATTGTCGTTCGCTCGTTGCGCGATCCGTTAACTCAAGTGCCGGGAGTAATCGGCGCGACGGAATTAGGCGATGGCAAACCGCTCTTAATTTTAGACCCGTTGGCTCTCGCAAAACAAAACGGAATCAGCCATCATGCGAATCCGGCCAAGGCAGAAAAAGAAATTTTGGTCACAAACTGACACGTTATGGCTTCAACAAATCAAGATACCGAACCCTACATTTTGTTCGATTTGGCGGGCACGACCTACGGCGTGAAAAGTCGCGAGGTTTTGCACATGGAAATGCTCGAACAAATCACGCCGGTTCCCAATGCGCGGCATTTCATGGACGGCGTCGTTTTTTCGCGCGGGCAAGTCATCCCGGCGGTGAATTTGCGCGTGCGATTTGGTTTTGCGCGGGAGCCGCACACGTTGCGCACGCGATTGCTCGTGGTGCAATCGGGCGAGCGCGCCGTCGGTTTGATCGTTGATTCCGCGAGTGAATTCCGCACCATTTCCGAGAAAACAATTCAGCCACCCGATGCGGCGGTCAACGGCTCTTCGGGAAAATTTCTTTCAGGAATCGCCAACCTGAACGACCGCCTCGTTTTAATTTTGGATTTGCAATCCACGCTGAATCTCCTAGATACCGAATCTTTGAATGCTCGTCCTGAACTGGCTCTTACATCTTAAAATTTATGAAAATACAAAATGGTAACGGTAACAGTCATTATTTAATGCAGGAAGCCGCCGCCGAAATTACTTCTTCGGCGAACGACGTGGCGCGCGTGGCAACGGCAGTGGCGGAAGGCGCGGAAGAACAGACGCGCTCGTTGGAATCCGCCGTCAGTGGCGCGAACGAACTCGCCGCGTCGCTCAAAGAAACCTCCGGCCAGGCGGAATCGCTCGCCGTTTCT
>JBKJOA010000422.1:0-3057 GCA_046593365.1 Limisphaerales bacterium | reverse complement strand
CTGCGCATCGACATGACTGATCTAGTCGAGGCTGAAGAGATGTTTACCAAGCTGATGGGCGATGCAGTTGAGCCACGCCGACAATTCATCGAAGACAACGCGCTAAATGTTCGTAATTTGGATGTTTGAAAATAGATCGTTGACACATGTAGTCACATGAGACTACATTAAAGCCATGAAAGAAAAAAAAATCGTTTCATACAAGTCGTCTAAAGCATCGGAGCCTGCGGTGCTGCGGGACGCGGCGGTAGCGGATTGGGGTCGCATTGTCACGGTCCGCGATGCGAAAGCTCATTTGTCAGCCTTGCTCGAATGGGTTGCGTCCGGTCACGAGTTGACCATCACCAGCGATGGCAAACCGAAGGCTAAACTGGTGAGTGCCACGATGATGAAACCTCGGAGAGTTTTTCAGGGTATGGGTGATTACCTTTCAAAACAGCCGATTCATCGCGGGCTATCGGCTGATGAGGCGGTCAACCAGGATCGCGATGCAAGGGGTTGGTGATGTATCTCGACTCCGCCATCATCGTGAAATTGCTTGTGCGCGAACCGGAAAGCGACTGGTTCGCGCGCAACCTTTCAGGACACAGTTTCGACACCTCGGAGTTTGCGCTGGCGGAAGTTTGCGCGGCGCTGCTATTCAAAGAACGCGGTGGCGACATCAAAGCGGTCGAGCGCGAGAAAGCGACAGGGAAATTTTTTTCGATGGTGGATGACGAACTCATCATGGTGCGTCCGTTGAATCGCAAAGTAATTGATCGCGCGCGGGCGATACAGCTCGCGTGCCATCCGCGCGTTCCGTTGCGCACGCTCGACGCATTGCATGTCGCCACTTGTGATTTGCATCACCTTGGAACGTTGGCGACGACGGATCGCCGAATGCGCGCGGCCTGCGAACAATTTGCCATCGCGCTGATTCCGGCGCGGATGGAAGACATTTTAATTTAAACCAAACATTTCATGCCTGACACAAACGAACCTCAAGACCCGCAAAATCCAAAAGACGATTTGCCCATTTCTGCCACCCCGCAATATGCCGCGAATGAGAAGGTGCAAAAAATCAATGTCGCCGATGAGATTAAGAACTCGTTTCTCGATTACTCGATGTCGGTGATTATTTCCCGCGCGTTGCCGGATGCGCGTGATGGATTGAAGCCGTCGCAACGCAGAATTCTTTTTGCGATGCACGACCTCTCGCTGTTTCCAAACCGGCAACATCGTAAGTGCGCCAAGATTTGCGGCGATACCAGCGGTAATTACCATCCGCACGGCGAAGCGGTGATTTATCCGACGCTTGTTCACATGGCGCAACCATGGGCGATGCGTGAACGGCTCATCGATGGCCAGGGAAATTTCGGTTCGGTCGAAGGCGATCCGCCAGCCGCGATGCGTTATACCGAAGCCAAAATGACACATCTCGGCGCTGCGCTCATGTTCGACATGGACAAAGACACCGTTGATTTTGTTCCGAACTACGACGAGACGCGTACCGAGCCGCGGGTTTTTCCTGCGGCCTTTCCAAACCTTCTGGTCAATGGCGGCACTGGTATCGCGGTCGGGATGGCGACCAACATGGCTCCGCATAATCTGGGCGAAGTCATCGATGGCATCTGCGCGCAGATTGATCATCCCGAAATCACGATTCCGGAACTGATGAAGTTTGTGAAGGGTCCGGATTTTCCAACGGGCTGCATGGTTTGTGGCGTTGAACCAATCAAACAATATTTCACAACAGGCCGTGGCAGCGTGAAAGTTCGTGGCAAAGTTGAAATCGAACAACTCAAAGCCGGACGCGAACAGCTCGTCATCAAAGAAATTCCTTACAATGTTAATCGCGCGACGCTCGTCGAGCGTATTGCGGAGTTGGTGAACGAAAAAGTCATCGGGGACATCACAGCGATTCGCGATGAGTCTGATGAAAATACCCGCGTGGTTATCGAGTTGAAACGCGATGGCATTCCTAAAGTTGTCATCAACAACCTTTATCAGTTCACGGCGCTCGAAAGCAGTTTCAGTGTCAACTCGCTAGCAATTGATCATGGCCGTCCGAAGGTTTTGAACCTCAAGGACATGATTACCTGTTACATCGAACATCGCCGAGAAGTGGTGATTCGCCGCACTCGATTTGAACTTCGCAAAGCGGAAGAACGCGCTGAAATTCTCGACGGCTATTTAATTGCGCTGTCGAACATGGATGAATTTATCCGCATCATCCGCAGTTCGTCTAATCGCGAAGAAGCTAAAATTAAGTTGCTCGCCTTTGATTTCACCCGCGCTCAAGTCGAAAATTTTGGAATCCTCATTCGCAGCGAGGCGCGTCTGACCAATGGCCGTTACTCTTTTAGCGAAACACAAACGAATTCGATTCTTGAACTGCGCCTCTATCAATTGACCGGTTTGGAAATCGACAAGGTTAAAGCCGAGTACAAAGAGTTGCTCGAACGCATCAAAGATTTGATGGACATTCTCGCGAAAGAATCGCGCGTGATGGAAATCATCAAAGCGGAACTTCGTGAAATTCAGCAAAAATACGCGACGCCGCGCATGACCGATCTCGTTCCCGACGAAGGCGAAATTGCCATCGAAGATTTGATTGCGAACGAAGGCGTCATCATCACGCTGACCCACGGCGGATTAATCAAGCGCACGAATGTCAGTTCGTATCGCGCGCAACGTCGCGGCGGCAAAGGGGTCATCGGCATGACCACTCGCGAAGGTTCTGACGTTGAGGGCGATAATGACGATTTCATCGAACATCTTTTCACGGCGAGCACGCATGATTATTTAATGTTCTTCACGAACACTGGCCGCGTTTACGTCGAGCGTGTTCACGAAATTCCCGACATGGGTCGAACCTCCAAAGGACGGAGCATTGCAAATCTTTTGGAACTCAAAGCCGGTGAAAAAATTGCCGCGCTTATTCGCGTTGTTTCAAAAACAGGCGAGAACAAGGAGGATCAAACCTGGACGCAATCGTGCGAACTGTTTTTCGTCACGCAACAAGGCACCGTGAAAAAAACCGCTCTCGCTGAATTTTCGAATATGCGCAAAGGTGGC
>JBKJOA010000060.1:0-2999 GCA_046593365.1 Limisphaerales bacterium | reverse complement strand
TGGTAGTGTCCTATTTGCCGATTCCCGGTTGGGAGGCCAGGGTGGCGCCTTATCTCCAACTTCTGCAAATTCCGGTAACGGCCACTTTTGGTTTGCTGGCGGTTTTTGCCTGCTTTTTTGTCGCTTATGATCTGGGAAAACAGCTCAAGCAGGAAGCAATTGTCAGCGCGGCAATGGCCACAGCGGTTTTCCTGATGATTCAGATCAATTTAAAAGACCTGACTTTTAATATGGACGGCCTCAGTTCGAAAGGGCTGTTCACCGCGATTCTCATCGCACTCATCACCGTGCGCGTCCAAAAGTTTTTCACGGACAAGAATTTTGTCATCAAAATGCCCAACAACGTTCCGTCCGTAGTTTACGAATCGTTTGTTTCCCTAACCCCGTTGTTTTTTCTTATGGTGGTTTTCTGGGCCATCCGTTTTGTCCTAGGCGTGGATATTGACCACATTGTTCAAACCACTTTCAAGCCGCTGGTCTTTGCGCTCAATACGCTGCCCGGCATTCTGGTTTACGCCTTCCTTGTGACGATACTCTGGTCGGTGGGCATCAACGGCGACAACGCCATGGATGCCATCGTGGCTCCCATCTTTCTGCAATACCTTGCGTTGAATGTTGAAGCCGTGACGCAACACCAGCCTTTGCCATATATTACTGCCTACGGATTTTTTACCGCCTTTGTCAATGTCGGCGGGACTGGAGCAACCCTGGCTCTGGCTTTGGTCATGCTGAACTCAAAGGATCCAGGTTATCGCAAAGTCAGCCGCATCTCGCTGCCCACCCAGATTTTTCAAATCAATGAACCTATTTTCTTCGGATTCCCGATCGTGCTGAATCCGATTTTCATGATTCCCTTCATTCTCAACGCGCTGATTTTGACCACGAGCAGTTACCTGTTGATGCATTGGAATTTGATCAACAAACCGTTCATCAACGTGCCTTGGACCACCCCGCCGATTATTGGACATTATCTCGTTTCCGGTGGCGATTGGAGAGCGGCCGTCTGGGGCGTGATTTCTATTCTCATTGCGATGGCCGTTTATTATCCGTTTGCCAAAGCCGCAGAACGGCAGCGTATAAAGGCAAACAGTCTTGCGCACGCTGAGGTGAGCACAGCCGCTGTTAAGTAAAATGAATTCTGAATTTATTTGCGGTGTCGCGGAAGGCTTTTACGGCAAGCCGTGGTCGCTCGCACAGCGCCGCCGCATTTTCGGTTGGATGCAAAATTGGGGGCTCAACACCTACCTCTACGCACCAAAAGATGACCTCAAACATCGGATGCGTTGGCGCGAACTCTACGATGCAACCGAAGCCACCGAGTTGAAGAATTTGATCAACGATTGTCGCCAGCGAGACATCAAATTTATCTACGCGCTCGCCCCGGGGTTGGATTTCAACCAAACCAACCGGCAGGATGCGCCCGCGTTGTTCGCAAAAGCAAAACAGCTTCTTGATTTGGGCTGCGAAGATTTTGCGATTCTTTATGACGACCTCGACGTCACGCTCGCCAGCCGCATGGTTGAAAATCCGGGTTCCGTCGCGCAAGAACAGGCCGAAACTTCGAACGCGCTATTAAAAATTTTGGGGAGTTCCAACCAATCAATCAGCCTCATCTTCTGCCCCACCCAATATTGCGCTCGCAAAGCGGAACCTTCCGTGGCTCAGTCACCGTACCTGCGCAAGCTCGGTGAAGAGCTAAATCCTAAAATTGGTTTTCTCTGGACCGGCCCTGAAATTGTCTCCGAAACCATCAGCGTGGAATCTATTCGCGAGTTGCGCGAAGTCGTTCAGCGCAAGCCGATTCTCTGGGACAACCTTCACGCGAACGATTACGATCTGCGGCGAATTTACCTTGGGCCGTATTCCGGACGACCACTGGAGTTGCGCGCAGAGTTAGCTGGGATTCTCAGCAATCCAAATTGTGAATTCGAAGCGAACTTCATCCCGCTTCGCACACTCGCCTCATACGCGAGCGCAAAAAACAATTACAATCCACGGGAAGTTTTTAAAAATGCTTTGCAGGAATGGCATCGCGAATGGACGACGTCCGGCGCTCCCATCACGGTGAATGAAGTCGAGATGTTGGCCGATTGTTTGTATCTCCCGGATCAATTTGGCGATGCAGGCAATGCGTCAATTTCCGCGCTGAAAAGTTCATTCTGTTTCTCATCTCCTGAAAATGAGAACGCGGAGCGCTCTTTCCGAAAATTCATCAGGGATTACGATACATTTTTTCAAAAAATGCCGACGTTGCTCAATCGTGACCTCTTCTACGCCCTGCTTCGGCACGCTTGGGAGCTGAATGAGGAACTGCAATTGTTCAGGATTTATCTCGATTGGCTAGAATCCAAACCCGCCGACAGCAAAAAATATTTCTCACCTCATTTTCGCACCGGCATTTATCGCGGCGGTTTCGTTGCCACTTTGCAACGACTTCTCCCGATGGATTCCGCTGGCGCATTCAATCATCGTCTCTCACTAACCGAAAAAATTTATGATTCCCGCACCCTTTAATTTACGTCGCGCCGAACCAAGGGATGAACCCGCTGCTTACGACGTTTGCGTTCAAACCGGTGACAGTGGCCGTGGTGCCGCGCATCTTTATCCGGATGACCCGCGCGCGCTTGGCCGCATTTTTGTCGGACCCTACCTCGCGATGGAGCCAGACCTGGCATTCGTGCTGGAAGATGCGCAAGGCGTCTGCGGCTATCTTTTGGGCGCATTGGATTCGCATCGTTTCCTCGACGCTTACATTTCGACCTGGTTACCTCCCATTCAAGCGGCATACCCGGAACCTGCAGGTGATCCCAGCCAATGGACTCCGACGCAGAAAGTCCATTATGAATATTATCATCCCGACATGTTCCTTCCGGAACCTTACGATCAATATCCGTCGCACGCGCACATCGATTTGCTGCCGCGCGCCCAAGGTCGTGGTCTAGGCGTGGATATGATGCAGACCTTGCTCGCCGCTCTCGCCGCCAAAGGCTCGCCCGGTT
>JBKJOA010000387.1:0-2611 GCA_046593365.1 Limisphaerales bacterium | reverse complement strand
CATCGCGAAGGGGGATCTTTCCTCGAAAATTACCGTTGAGGTGAAGGGCGAAATCCTCGCGTTGAAAAACACGATGAACACGATGGTTGATCAGCTTAACGGCTTCGCTTCGGAAGTGACACGTGTGGCGCGCGAGGTTGGCACCGAGGGCAAGCTCGGCGGGCAGGCGGCAGTGCCCGGCGTGGCAGGGACATGGAAGGATCTCACCGACAACGTAAACTTCATGGCTTCAAACCTGACCGGCCAAGTTCGCAACATCGCGGAAGTCACCACCGCCGTGGCCAACGGTGATCTTTCCAAGAAAATTACCGTTGATGTGAAGGGCGAAATTCTCGAGTTGAAAAATACGATCAACACGATGGTGGTTCAGCTCAACGGCTTTGCGTCGGAAGTCACACGCGTAGCGCGCGAGGTCGGCACCGAAGGCGAACTGGGTGGGCAAGCCGAAGTGCGCGGCGTGGCGGGCACCTGGAAGGATCTCACCGACTCGGTCAACGCGATGGCGACCAACCTCACTTCGCAGGTCCGCAATATCGCGGAGGTGACTACTGCCGTGGCCAACGGCGATCTTTCCAAAAAAATCACCGTCGATGTGCGCGGCGAGATTCTTGAACTAAAGAACACTATTAACACGATGGTGGACCAACTCAACGGCTTTGCCGGTGAGGTGAGTCGCGTAGCGCGCGAGGTCGGCACCGAGGGCAAGCTCGGCGGCCAGGCGCAGGTGCCCGGTGTCGCTGGCACATGGAAAGATTTAACGGATAATGTCAATTCGATGGCCTCGAACCTTACCGGCCAAGTCCGCAACATCGCCAACGTGGCGACTGCCGTGGCTAACGGCGATCTTTCCAAGAAGATCACCGTTGACGTGAAGGGCGAAATCCTCGAGCTAAAGAACACTCTCAATACGATGGTGGACCAGCTAAACGCTTTCGCCTCTGAAGTCTCGCGCGTGGCGCGCGAGGTTGGAACCGAGGGCAAACTCGGCGGCCAGGCGCAGGTGCGCGACGTGGCCGGCACATGGAAGGACCTCACGGACAACGTCAACTCCATGGCGAACAACCTCACCTCGCAGGTCCGCAACATCGCAGACGTCACCACGGCGGTCGCGCGCGGTGACTTGAGCCGCAAGATCACAGTCGAAGTGAAAGGCGAAATTCTCGAATTGAAAAACACGATCAACACGATGGTCGATCAGCTTAACGGCTTCGCTTCGGAAGTCACGCGTGTAGCCCGCGAGGTTGGCACCGAGGGCAAGCTCGGTGGGCAGGCGGCGGTACCCGGCGTGGCAGGGACATGGAAGGATCTCACCGACAACGTGAACTTCATGGCATCCAACCTGACCGGGCAGGTCCGCAACATCGCCGACGTGGCGACGGCGATCGCGAAGGGGGATCTTTCCTCAAAGATCACCGTTGAGGTGAAGGGTGAAATCCTCGCGTTGAAAAACACGATGAACACGATGGTTGATCAACTCAACGGTTTCGCTTCGGAAGTCACGCGCGTCGCCCGCGAAGTCGGCACGGAGGGCGCACTAGGCGGCCAGGCGACGGTCGAAGGCGTGGCGGGTACGTGGAAGGATCTCACTGACAACGTGAACTCGATGGCGTCCAACCTCACCGGCCAGGTCCGCAACATCGCCGAGGTGACCATTGCCGTGGCCAATGGCGATCTTTCCAAGAAGATTACCGTCGAGGTAAAAGGAGAAATCCTTGCCTTGAAAAACACCATCAACACGATGGTTGATCAGCTTCGGTCGTTTGCGGCGGAAGTCAGCCGAGTTGCACGCGAGGTTGGCACTGACGGAAAGCTTGGAGGTCAGGCACAGGTGCCCGGTGTCGCCGGCACTTGGAAGGATCTCACCGACAACGTGAACTCAATGGCCTCGAACCTCACCGGGCAAGTTCGTAACATTGCCGACGTGGCCACGGCCATCGCGCGCGGCGACCTCAGCCGTAAAATCACTGTCGATGTGAAGGGCGAGATTTTGCAGCTCAAGGAAACCATGAACACGATGGTCGAGCAGCTCTCGGCGTTCGCGTCCGAAGTGACGCGTGTGGCGCGTGAAGTTGGCACCGAGGGGAAGCTCGGTGGCCAGGCGGCCGTGCCCGGTGTGGCGGGAACCTGGAAGGATCTCACCGATAACGTGAACTCGATGGCCTCGAACCTAACTGGTCAAGTCCGCAACATCGCCGAGGTGACCATAGCCGTGGCCAACGGCGATTTGTCCAAGAAGATTACCGCCGACGTGCGCGGCGAGATTTTGCAGCTCAAGGAAACCATCAACACGATGGTCGAGCAACTCCGCTCCTTCGCCTCGGAAGTCACGCGTGTGGCGCGCGAGGTTGGTACTGAAGGACGCCTCGGCGTGCAGGCAGTGGTGCCCGGCGTGGCGGGCACTTGGAAAGATCTCACCGACTCGGTCAATGCTATGGCGACCAACCTCACCGCCCAGGTTCGCAACATCGCGGAAGTCACCACCGCAGTGGCGCGGGGCGACCTCAACCGCAAGATCACCGCCGATGTGAAAGGCGAGATTCTGGAGCTGAAGAATACCATCAACACCATGGTCGATCAGCTCAACTCCTTTGCCGGCGAGGTCACCCGCGTG
>JBKJOA010000354.1:0-2730 GCA_046593365.1 Limisphaerales bacterium | reverse complement strand
GCAGCAGGCCATCGACTGCATCCGGCAGACCCAGTTCCTGGGGCGAACACATCATGCCCTGGCTGGTGATGCCGAAGACCTTGCGCTCCTTGATCACGAACGGCTCCTTCTCGCCCGCCTTCAAGGGCAGCGCGAAGTTCGGCAGGATGAGCGGCACCTTGTCGCCGGGATTGTGGTTCTGCGCGCCACAGATAATGGTGCGCTCGCCCTTCCCATCGTTGACCTTGCAGACCGAGAGCTTGTCCGAGCCGGGCACCTTATCCTTGGTCAGAATCTGCGCCACGACCACGCCCTCAAATGCGCCACCCACCTTGGTGATGCTTTCGACCTCCAGACCGAGCATGGTCAACCGCTCGGCCAGTTGCTCGGGCGACCAGTCGAAATCCACGTATTGTTTGAGCCAGTTGAGTGTGACTTTCATTTTTAAAAATTATTCCGTGTAGCTGGGCAAATGATGTTTTGCCCAATGTTTGATTCGCTTGTGAGCCGCCGGGTTTAAGACGGCAATTGCCCGAGCCAGCCGTTCGTTGAACCGCGTGTCGTCCGTAAAAAAAAGCAAGTCCGCCGTTTTCACCTCGCGGGCGCGAAGAGTCCAATCATCTTCGTCGAGCGTGTCCGGTTTTTCGAGATCGGCGCAGAATTCGTATTTGAGAAATTGCACCAGCAGCGCGTGATGCAGACGGTCTTGAGGCCGCTCCTTGTTCGCGAGCAACGCGCACTTCTCCGCGAAAAGAATTTCCGGCGCGAGAACGTAAAAGGTGAAATCCTCCGCCCGCACCTCGCGCCCATTGGTGATTGCATCGCGCATTGTGAGCCGCAAACCTTCTTCGAGAAAATCCACTTCCAATCCTTCAAACGAAATCGTGTGCGTCTCCGCCTTGAACGGGGATTGAAACAAATCTTCTGCCTCGGCCACCGTCAGCCCCATGAAATCCACATCCTTGCTCAACCAGATTTGCTCCTCGACTGCTGTGTACATCGGCGTAGAAAAATCCGAGTCGTTCGCTCGTTTGAGCGATTCGCGATAAAACCAACTTGCGCCGCCGCCGATGAGTACCCAGTTCGGGAAGAAGTCAGGGAATTTGGCGGCAAGCAACCTTAACGCGCTGCGCACCCGCTCCCAATCGTAGATTTTTGGCAGCAACATACTCAAGCGATGTGCATCACGCGACGTTTTCGCCGGACTCGCACCATGACGGCATCCGCAAAGTCGCCGCTCATTTTGCGCAATTCCTCCGGCGTGTAGCGGTTGCCGGGAAGTTCTTTCCACTTTTGTTTCCGTTCGTACGCGGCGGCGCGCTCCGCTTCGGCGGCTTCTTCCTTCGCTGATTTCGGCAATTTGATGTGACCTGAACGCATAGCAAGAATATGAACTAAACTCGGACGGAACGCACGCCTTCAACTTCGGGTAGTGGCTCAGTTTGGTTTGGAGTTCCGCCTTTAGGCGGTCCGAAACCGCGTAAACGCGGAACTCCAAACCCGCAACGAATTCAAATTGAACCACTACCCAACTTCGAGAACAAACATCGTGAACTGCTCGGTCAATTCTTCGGGCGACCAATCGAAATCAACGTATTGTTTGAGCCAGTTAAGTGTGACTTTCATTTTGGGAAATCTAAATCAGTATTCTGATCGCACACGATCAGCAGAATTATTGAGGCCAAGGTCTTTTCCGTAGGTGCTGAGTTTCACGCCTTCGCGGTTTTCATTCCCTTTCGCCTGGAGTCGTACGTATTCCAAACGAAGATTCGCTTGATCAGCGTAAGCCGTTTTGGGAAGAAGTTCCGCGATGCGACGAATTGTTTTAGCCGCTGCGGAAACGTCGCTGCCAACTTCAATTTGCCAATCAGCCAGCAGGTTCAGCCAGCGCGCCACTTCACGCGGACGTTGGTTGGCGCGCGTGATCAGTTCCTCCAGTTCGCTCGCAGCCAGATCAATGCGTTGAAAGTCATGTACGTAAATCGCCGCCAGTTTTTCACGGGCTTCCGTATCGAGGGGATATTTTTCCAAATACTTAAGGCACTGGGTTGCCTCCGCAGAAGGATCCCGCTCTGTGGATCCGCTGGGTTTTTGAGAGGCTTTTGACAAAGTTGCGTAGGGATCAAGATGCTTTAAAGCAATGGTCGGTCGTTCATGGTTGGCCAGCAGAGAATCCACTGAACCGAGGTGGGCAATGCGTTGCGAAGCCGTTTGTGAAAACTGCGTGTCAGGAAAGCGCTCAATGATTTGCTCCAGCACCACGCGCGCGGAATCCGGGTCCTGCGCCAACTTCAGGTGCCAATCAGCCAGTGCGTGCAATGCTCCGGCGACCTGCCCTGCGGTGTGATTGTTTTGATGCGCGATTTTTTGAATGACGATTTCTGCGCTCTGCAAATCCTTCAAATTTTCAGCGTTGATTTCCGCGAGTAACATTTGGCCGCCAAAATCATTGGGAAATTTTTCGATTTGTTTGCGGATTTCCGCAATGGCTTCGCGAAACTCGCTACGACGACGCAAGTTTTCCGCACGGGAATAATAAGCCCGGGCCTCAATCTCCCGATCCCCGCCATCAATCATCCCTGCAAACGGATTAGCAAACATTTCGGCTATGGTGCGCGTCCAGATCAAGGCGAGGAGCAGTCCAAACGGAAGCGTAAATGGAATAATGAATCGGCCGGTGTTTGGTAAAATAATTGCCGCGCCAGCGAGAACGACGCCGGTAACAATCCATTTTGAAATCAGCCGACCCGG
>JBKJOA010000350.1:0-4799 GCA_046593365.1 Limisphaerales bacterium | reverse complement strand
CAAAGGGAGGCCAAAACGAAAGCGCCTTTGGGAGTTATTCGGAAATCGCAATTCTCAGAGGTGGAAATTGGTGGCTGGAACTGGAATCGAACCAGCGACACAAGGATTTTCAGTCCTCTGCTCTACCAACTGAGCTATCCAGCCGACCAAGGGCGGGAAATATCCACTGCGTCACCCCCGTTTGGCAAGGGATTTTATCACGCGCGTGGGTGTGCGTTGTTGTAGGCGCGTTTCAATCGCTCAGTGGTCAAGTGCGTGTAAACTTGGGTCGTAACCAGGTGCGCGTGACCGAGCAATTCCTGCACGCTACGGAGATCCGCCCCTGCATCGAGCAAATGCGTTGCGTAACTGTGACGCAGTTTGTGCGGAGTCAATTTTGGATCCAGCCCGGCTATTTCCAAATAGCGCTTGAGCCGAAGCTGGACCGTCCTTGGCGACATTGAAGCCGGCCCGGTTTTCCCTCCGCAAAAAATCGGCAAATTCAACTCTCCCGTATGCCCGAGTTGCTTCCAATAATTTTTAATGGCCTGCAATGCGGGTTCGCCGATTGGGACCATTCGCTCCTTTTTCCCTTTGCCTCGGACACGAAGAGCGTTCTCAGTCCAACTCAAATCCCCACAGCACAAGCCGCAAAGCTCGCTGATACGCAAGCCGCAGGAATAAATCGTTTCCAGAATTGCGACATCGCGCAAGAACGAAACCGCGTCAAATGGCGTTGCCGGTTGGTTTTCCTGTGCGGCTTTGCGCTGTTCTTCCAAATCCTTCAGCGGCGCATCAAGCAAAGTAACCATCTGTGCGGCCGTCAGAAATTGCGGCAATCGTTTTTCCAACTTCGGCATCGCAATATTTTTAATCGGCATCGTTTCAACGTGGCCACGCCGGATAAGAAATTTGTAAAAACTGCGCAAAGCACAAAAGCGCAATTGAATGGCGGCCCGACTCAAATTGCGGCGACCGAGAAAACGAAGGTAAGCACGAAAATCGTCACGTTGGAGTGAAGTCCAATTGGGCGGCTCCTGTCGTTCCGCTTTAAACCAACCAAAAAATTCAAGCAGCGCCTGTTGATAATTCCGCTGTGTGTAAATCGACGCGCCGCGATCCGACGCTAAATGTTGAAGAAAATTTTGAATCCAACGATCCGCGATTTCGGGCGGAGCTTTCATCACTCACCCTCGCGCGGCGGGAAATCAAAGGTCACTTTTCCTTTGTCATCCATCACGAGATAGGCAGGAAAGGGCCGACCCGCTTTGGAAATAAATTCTTTCAATAAATCCGTTCTCCGGTCCACGAGTAGTTTGGTCGCCTGCGCGGGCTCAATCGGTTGCTGTAGAATTTCTTTGCCGATTTTGAATTTGCACGCTTTGGATTCGGCCTGCGAACGTTCGCACAGATAATCCGTGTCCGTGTCAAAAACTCTTCCGCCGCACTTCGGACATTTACCGATAGAAACTTTTCCTGTGAAATCAATTTTCGCAGCTGGCTCTTGCGACTTGCCCGCGCTTTTCGCGCCCTTGCCTTTGCCGTCGCGCGGCTCAAATTCAAACGCCGTTTTTCCATCTTTGCCCAGAGCCAGATACGCCTTAAATGACCGTCCGGTCCTCTTCGAAATAAATTTTGTAAGCAAATCGGTTTTGCCAGTGGACAATAATTTAATCACTTGTTCCTTCGCAATCGCTTGCTGCAAAATGATTGCGCCAGTGCGGAAATCACAACTTTTATTCGGTCCAACCGATTTTTCACAAACGTAGTTCATTCCGTTTTCAAAAACACTCGCTCCACATTTCGGACATTTACCCAGCGATTCCTTTCCCGTGAAATCCACTTCCGCCGCCGTGCCATCCTCGTTTTCTTTGTTCCCAAAATCGAATTCCGCCTTGAACTCAGGCGTGAGTTTTACGACGGCTGCAAATGGGAAACCTTGTTTACTGCGAAAACCCTGTAGCGGCCCAACTTGTTTGTTGATCAGCAATTCTTCGATCTCCGGAATCTCGAATTGACGGCCCGAAGCAATTTTCCAAAGAGCGAAGTCGCAACCCTGGCATTGAAATTTTTTGTAATTCTCCTTGATGACACTGCCGCATTTTGGACACGGAACTTTGAGTTCACCAAAATCACCCGGAATGGTGTCGCTCTCGTATTGCTTGGTTTTATCAACAATATGCCGCGTCATCTCCTCGATTTCGTGCATGAACACCGGACGCTGCAATTCACCTCGCTCCATTTGCTTGAGCTTAAATTCCCAGTTTCCGGTCAGTTCCGGTGAGCACAGCTCGGGAATACCAAGACCGCGCAAAAGGATGATCAACGAGATTCCCTTCGCGGTGGCCTGCAACTCACGAGCGTTGCGAATAATATTTTTTTCGTAGAGCAACCCTTCGATGATCGCCGCACGAGTGGCGGGCGTGCCCAAACCCTTTGCGCTCATCGCTTCGCGCAATTCTTCGTCGTCGATCAATTTTCCCGCGCCTTCCATGGCGGACAAAAGGGTCGCTTCGGAAAAACGCGCGGGCGGTTTGGTTTGATTTGCGATGACTTCAACCTTGGTCGTTTGAACACGTTCGTTCGGCTGAACGGCGACCAGCGTCGGGGTGTCTTCGGTTTCCAATTCACGGCCGTAAACGGAGAGCCAACCGGGATTGACCATCACTTTTCCTTCGGTCTTGAAAGGCTCTTCGACAACGCGGGTGATGCGTGTGGTCACCAGGAATTCCGCCGCAGGATAAAAGACGGCAAGAAAACGTTTCGTAACCAGGTCGTAAAGTTTGGCTTCCGGTTCGCTCAATCCTTTCGGTGTTTGCTGCGTTGGAATAATGGCAAAGTGATCCGAAATTTTCGCATTGTTGAAAATGCGTTTATTGGGTTTTACCCAATCGCTTTTCAAAATGGTTTCGGCGAAACCGCTGTAATTTGTGTCGCGGAGCACATCAAGGGTTTTCTTGACCGTGGCCAGATAATCTTCCGGCAAAGCACGGGAATCCGTTCTGGGATAAGTCAAAACTTTATGCTTTTCGTAAAGCGCCTGGGCCAGTCCAAGAGTGTTCTTCGCCGAAAAACCAAAGCGCCCGTTTGCTTCGCGTTGCAAACTGGTCAAGTCGTAGAGTAATGGAGAAAGTTGCGTCGTCGGTTTGCTTTCTTCCGTGACCATCCCTGGTTTGCCGAAACATGTTTCGCGAATCGCTTCGGCGCGCGCCGCCTCCCAGACACGTTCTGCTTTGAGATCGCTCTCCCCGTCTTTTTTATCTCCTCGCGAAAATTTCTCATCAAACCATCGCCCGACATATTCACCCGCTTGCGCGGCAAATGTTCCGTGGATTTCCCAATAATCTTTGGCGACAAATTTTTTAATCTTCTCTTCGCGTTCGACGATGATCGCCAGGGTGGGTGTTTGCACGCGACCGACGGTGGTCAAATGAAACCCGCCCGTTTTCGAATTGAAAGCCGTCATCGCGCGAGTGCCGTTAATACCGACCAACCAATCGGATTCGGACCGGCAAACGGCGGCATCGGCCAGGGGTTGCATCGATTTTCCATCGCGTAAACCGGCGAAGCCTTCGCGAATGGCGGCAGGCGTCATGGATTGCAGCCAAAGGCGTTGAATTGGTTTGGGGGATTGGGCGTATTGCACGATGTTGCGAAAAATGAGTTCGCCTTCGCGCCCGGCGTCGCAGGCGTTGACCAGACTAGCCACATCTTTGCGTTTGAGAAGTTTGGTCAAAACTTTCAGCCGGGACGCGGTTTTTTCAATCGGACGCAAATCGAAGTGCGAGGGAATCATCGGCAGCTTGGCGAAAGTCCATTTGCCTTTTTTGACTTCTTCACTTTCGGGAACGCAAATTTCCAGCAAATGGCCGACGGCCGATGAGATGACATAGTTGTCGCTCTCATAAAACTCCCTGCTCTTGTCTTGCGTGAACCCACCCAGTGCTTTGGCGATGTCTCCTGCGACGGATGGTTTTTCTGCGATGATCAGTGCTTTGCCCATTTAAAATAGTTGCGATTTCTATGCTTTTTTCCATGGCCAATGCAACTTGTTTTAGTCGCAGGCTTCGGGAAAGTGGCGCAAAGAACTGGTGAAGTCAAAGCCCGACTCCAAGTTCAACTTCGGTTCGCGCGCGTGATTTGGATTGAATGGCAGCGGGGGGATTCTGCACACTCTCGGAAACTATGGGAGCACAATGGAAACAAGCCGGACGCGAAGCCAACGCCCAAAAAAAAGGGCAGATGGTCGCCAAACTCACCCGCGAAATCATGGTCGCCGCCAAAATGGGCGGCGCTGATCCTGATTCAAATGCACGGCTCGCCGTCGCCGTTGAAAAGGCACGAAAAGCTTCCGTGACGCGGGAGACCATCGAGCGCGCAATTAAAAAAGGTTCGGGCCAATTAGAAGAAAAAGTTGTTTTCGAGCTGATTACTTTTGAGGGGTTTGCTCCGCATAAAATTCCAATTTTAGTTGAGTGCCTCACGGAGAATCGCAATCGCACCGCACCGGAAGTTCGTAATATTTTCAAGGCTGGCACGCTCGGAAATCCTGGCAGTGTTGCATTTTTCTTTAATCACCTCGGCGTGGTTGAAGCGACTCACGTCGAGGCGAATCGCGACGCAGAAACGGATGCCATCGAATCGGGCGCGCAGGATTTTGAACCGCTCGAAGCCGACGAGACGCCCGAAGGCCAGAAGGGCGTGCGTTTTCTCACCGACATGAAAGACCTCGACCACGTCACCAAAGCTTTGAAGGCCGCCGGTTGGAACGTCATCGCGTCCGAGATGCGTTACATCGCCAAAACTTTTCCTGAACTCAC
>JBKJOA010000296.1:0-2737 GCA_046593365.1 Limisphaerales bacterium | reverse complement strand
AGAAATTGGCAGAGGGCAAATTGCGCGGAGCTGAGTCCGCCGAAAACGGAATCAGGCACGGGAGCTTCGTCGCCGGCTTCGGCGGATTTGATCACATCTTCTTCGGGCAAACCGATGGGAAAATTCAGATTTACCCAATCGGCCAGGCCGCGAATGTTCCACTCTTTAACATCGGTGTTGGCGGTGCTGAATTCCTCCACTTTGGAAATGACGACCTCCTCCATGATGTCGAGCAGGCGGTCGCGCACATCTTCGGCGCGGATGATTTCATTGCGGAAGCCGTAAATGACTTCGCGCTGTTTGTTCATCACGTCGTCGTATTCAAGCGTGCGTTTGCGCTGTTGAAAATTATGCGCTTCGACCCGTTTCTGCGCTTGTTCGATGGATTTGTTGAGCATGAAATGTTCAAGCTCCTGACCTTCTTCAAAACCCATCTTCTCCATCATTTTCCCAATACGATCCGAACCGAAAAGGCGCATCAAATCGTCTTCTAGCGAAATGAAAAAGTGCGACGAACCCGGATCGCCCTGCCGCGCGCACCGTCCGCGTAACTGACGATCAATGCGGCGGGATTCGTGGCGCTCCGTGCCGATGACGTGAAGCCCACCGATGTCGGCGACGCCTGCGCCAAGCTTAATATCCGTTCCACGTCCAGCCATGTTCGTGGCGATGGTGACGCCACCGCGCTGTCCCGCACGCGCGACAATTTCCGCTTCCTGCTCGTGATATTTAGCGTTCAGCACGGAATGAATGATCCCGGCCTTCTTCAACATGCGGGAAACCTGTTCGCTGGTTTCGACGGAAACTGTGCCGACGAGAATCGGCCGGCCCAGATTGTGAATGGTCGTAATTTCTTTAAGCACCGCGCCGAATTTTTCGCGCTTCGTTTTGTAAACGGAATCATTCGCATCTTTTCGTGCGACGACTCGATTGGTCGGGATGATCAAGACGCCGAGTTTATAGATGTCGAAAAACTCCGAGGCCTCAGTTTCCGCCGTGCCGGTCATGCCGGCGAGTTTTTTATAGAGACGAAAATAATTTTGGATCGTGATCGTAGCCAGCGTTTGCGTTTCGCGTTCGATTTCCACCCCTTCTTTCGCTTCGACCGCCTGATGCAATCCATCGCTCCAGCGGCGACCGGTCATGAGACGACCGGTGTTTTCATCAACAATGAGAACCTTGTTTTCCTGCACGACGTATTGCACGTCCTTCAAATAAAGGCAGTAGGCTTTCAGCAGTTGCGAAATGGTGTGAATCTGCTGCGCTTTCAGTTCGAACTCCTGCTGAACTTGCGCCTTCATTTCGAGGCGTTTGCGCGCATCAACTTCTGGCAACGCATCAATTTCCTGAAATTTCACCGTCAAATCCGGCAATACGAATGCATCGGGATCTTCCGGGCGGAGAAACACGCGGCCTTTCTCAGTCAAGTCCGCATCGTGACTCTTCTCGTCCATCGCGAAAAACAATTCTTCCTTTTGCGCGTAAAGCTCCTTCTTCGATTGTTCCGCGTGCAATTGCAGTTCCGCCGAGTTCATCAATCGGAGATTCTCCGGTTCCTCCAAAAGTTTCATCAGTTCGGCGGCACGGGGATTTCCCACCTTGACGCGGTAGAGTAACATGCCAATTTCCCGTTCCAACAGATCAGGATTTTTCGGACGCGAACCCTCTTCTGGCCGTAATTTTTTAATGAGTTCTTCCGCTTCAGAAAGGAAGCGGTTGCACATCTTTTCCTGAGTGTGGACGATCGATTGAATGACCGGTTTGAATTGATCGTAGAGCGCATTGTCGGAACTGACGACCGCCGGGCCGCTGATGATCAGCGGCGTGCGCGCTTCATCAATCAAAATAGAATCCACTTCGTCAACGATCGCGAAATAATGGCCGCGCTGAACCTGTTCCTCTTTGCGAGTCGCCATGCCGTTGTCGCGCAAATAATCGAAGCCAAACTCGGCATTCGTTCCGTAGGTGATGTCGCAATAATACTGCTCGCGCCGGACGGTCGGTGATTGATCGTGCAAAATACAACCAACAGTCAGACCGAGAAATTGGTAAACGGCCCCCATCCACTCACTGTCCCGCGCGGCGAGATAGTCATTGACCGTCACGACATGCACGCCGCGTCCGGTGAGTGCGTTCAAGTAAACCGGCAGAGTTGCGACAAGCGTTTTGCCTTCGCCGGTCGCCATTTCTGCGATGCGTCCGGAGTGCAAACCGTAACCGCCAATTAATTGCACATCGAACGGAACCATTTCCCATTTCAACGGATGGCCACGAACGATGATTTCCTGTCCGCAAAGACGGCGGCAGGCATTTTTCACGACGGCAAAGGCTTCGGGCAAAATTTCGGCGACGCGTTGCTTGAGTTGATCGGTATCTTCGATTTTCGAAAGCTCCTCTTTCCACGCGACAGTTTTCTGGCGCAGTGCATCGTCGGGAACGTTTTGGAGTGAAGTTTCGATCTCGTTGATCTTTGTCACCATGGGACGAAGCTTTTTGACCTCGCGTTGATTTTTCGAGCCGAGGACTTTTTTGAAAATGTAGCCAATCATGTCTTAGTTAATCAGGAGAACGGTATGGGAAGAGCGAATCTTGTCAAAAAGAATCAGGACTGAGCTGACGCTGTTTGCGGCTCTTTTCCTTTCGGCGAAGATGGCGGGATCGAAGTTCCAGAATCTTTGAAACTCGCCCAAAATCGCGGCGGCAAAACGGCGATTAAAATAATCAGCACCTGGCTCAC
>JBKJOA010000223.1:0-5033 GCA_046593365.1 Limisphaerales bacterium | reverse complement strand
GTGTAGTCGCCTCCCTTGACGTAAATATCCGGCTCGGCCACGCCCAAAAAGCGAGTAGCGGTTTTCTCGGGGAAAATACAAACTGCATCCACCATTTCCAATGCGGCCAGCACTGCGGCGCGATCCGTTTCGTGGTTGATCGGGCGACCTTCGCCTTTGAGTTGGCGCACGCCTTCGTCACCGTTCACACCAACCAGCAAGGCGTCACCGAGTCTTCGTGCGTTGTCGAGGTAAGTCACATGTCCGAGATGCAGCAGATCAAAACAACCATTGGTCACGACCAATTTTTGGCCCGAGTTGCGGAGTTGGCTGCGCCAGTTTTTCAATGCATCCGCGCTTAGAATTTTGTCCCTGAAACTCATCGACCACATTCGGGCATAAATTGTTTAGTCAAACAATTCATTTCTGCTGCGCTTTAACCTGATGGCACGAAGCAATTACTCGACTCGTCGAAACAACGTCTCGGTGTTGAGAACGCAGTTTTTTCAAGGCGTTTTTTCGATCAGAATATTTTTTAGATTGCTAACGCCGAGTTCAAGCAAGGACGCGTTTTCGTAAATTTCCCAATCCAATTTACTGGCCGGAACTTTAGCCTGGAGCCGTTGCTGGTTGAGTTCTTGAATCGCCAGGACATCCAGCGCGATTGGGTCTTTGCTAAGCCAAATTTGATTTAACGCGGTGGAATAGTGGAGCAAGCTGCGTTGCTCGCCTTGATATTGGCAAAGCAGCGCGTCGGTTAGATTCAAAACAACTTTGTCCCGGATAGCGGGCAGTTCATAAATCTTCGGCAGTGCGGTGGCGAGTCGATTACCTTGTTCGAAGCGTTGCGTGTTATCCACGCTGCCCAAAGCGAGGCTTCCCAGGTTTCCCATGGTGCCAGCGAGATTGTGATTCAGCAGGGGAACGATGCTGATGATTTTCGTGATTTCGTTTGAGACTAGTTTCGTCACAAATGACTTGCGTCCGACTGCGGAACCCTTTTTTCCAAATTCTGCATCGCCCCAAACCAGATTGCCGATCAGTGGACTTTCGTAAAAATATTTTTCGTCAAATCCGGCCAGCGCGCTGGATGCGATGCGCACCTGCAAACGTTCCGCCAATTCCCCATAGCCTGCCAGTCGCAGGTGCGTCAGCTCTTTGTCCCAAATAATTATTCGGTTGGTGTCGATTCCCGAAGCGATCAGCCCTTCAATCACCGCCGCAACGACGCTTGACCGGGTCCCGCTGTTTGCGCCGGGTTCGGAGTGAATTTTGAGGCCGACCACGTCGTTACTCGAAACGAAGGTTCGCCACGCCAGCGCGACGTTGGTCTTGCCGGTGAGTTGGAGCAGCCCGCGATTGACGAGTGAGCGAACTTTTTCCGGTTGAGGTTGAAAAGCAATCGTCGCTTCTGGATCGGTGACAATGACGACACGCGCTGCGGGCGTGGGACTTTCACGGGAAAAAAGAGTGGAGGCTGCATCTGTTTGGAACGACAGCAGCAAACTGGTAATCAATAGAAAATATCGTTTAAACACTGCGAAACCCGGGCGTTTCTTGACACTTCGAGCGGCGGATGTTACCACCCTTTCCGATGCTGACCACAAAAAAGCGGACGCAATTTTTCGTCATTTTTCTTCTTGGTTTGATGATGATGGGAGGCTGGACGGGATGTGCTCCCGCAGGGGCGCGCGCCTTGCTTAAAGGTGAGCGATTGATCAAGGAAGGGAAGTATGCTGAAGCAGTAAAAAGCTTTGAAAAAGTAACGGCGGCTCTGCCGGAAAATGCCAAAGCATGGAACCACCTCGGGCTTGGTTATCAATATGCGGGCGAACCAAAAAAAGCGGATCATGCTTACCAAACGGCGCTGAAGCTCGACCGGAATTTTGCGGAAGCGCGCTATAATTTAGGCTCCTTATATTTGGATCAAAATAATTTGGCTGCGGCAATAATTGATCTGACCACTTACACCCAATTCAATCCGAAGAATCCGGATGGCTGGCTCAAACTGGGCCTGGCGCAAAAAAGGCTGGGAAGCGCGAGTGTCGGCGCGGAAAAAAACCGCCAACTCGATGCCGCTAAAAGAAATATTGAGACCGCGCAAAAGCTTCGTCCTTCGGCGGAAGCGTTGAATGCCATTGGGTTAATCCAAGTTCAGCGTGGACAACCTCGGGAAGCGATTCCCAAATTCACGGCCGCGTTGCAACTGCAACCGAATTTCTCGGACGCGCTTCTGAATTTAGCGGTGGTTTATCACCAGCATTTAAATGATCGACGACTGGCTTTGGTAAATTACCGGCAATTTCTGGCGGTGGCGAAGCAAGCTCCAGAAACCACCCAGGTTCAGATGATCGTAAGCCAATTGGAAAGTGAATTGAATCCGCCCGCGCCCGTTTCTCCCAAGCCACAAACTGCGGTGGCGTCGAACACTTCGGCTGTGGTCGCCTCTGTGCCGCCGTTGAAAATTGAAACGAATTTTCCAAAACCAGTGATTACGGCCAAACCGCCGGTGCCTTTTTCCTCACCCAAAGCGCAGCCGCTACCAGTGGTTCCGAAAAAAGATGTGCCCGTGGAGATCACGAAGTTACCGGATGAAGTGCCCATCAAATCGGCCTTGGAAATTCAGGAGCTGAATGTCGGCAAGCCGATCGCTACCGTTTCCAATAACAGCATCGTGACAACCCCGACGAACCCGGTTCGTCAAGCGTCTGAGCCGCAAAAGGGATCGGGTGTGATTAGGCGACTGAATCCGGTCACATGGTTCAAGCGCAAACCGAAAGCGGTCACGCCGGTGGTGGAGTCGCCCGCAAAACAACCCTTCCAAAATATTCAAGGTGCTTCAGACCCACTAACAACGGCGGAGGTTCAAACGCACGCAGATCCGCCTGAACCAGTGCAGAGCAAACCGGTTGAGTTGCGCTACAAATATCGTTCGCCCGGCAAACCGCTTCAAGGCAAGCGCGCTGACGCCGATCCATTCTTTACGCGCGGCTTGCAAGCGCAACGTGATCGTCGGCTGGCCGATGCGCTGGAGGCTTATCGACAGGCGATCAAGGCTGATCCGACTTTTTTTGAAGCCAATTACAATTTGGCGGTTGTGTCTCGTGATACGGGAGATTTGGGCGTGGCTCTGGGGGCTTACGAACAGGCCTTGGCGGTCATGCCTGAATCTGTGAACGCCCGCTTCAACTTTGCCTTCACGCTACAGGAAGCAGGCTATTTTCAGGATGCGGCCAACGAACTGCAAACTTGCCTGGCACAGAATCCAAATGAGACACGAGCGCACCTGTTATTAGGCAATCTCTACTCGCAACGGCTCTCTCAAGTGACCAAGGCGCGTGAACATTACCTGAAAGTCCTGGAAGCGGAGCCGCGTCATGCCCAGGCGACCCAGATTCGCTATTGGCTGGCCGCACATCCTTAGCCATTCGTTGGAAAGCACATTTTGGTAGCATTCTTGCTGGGTAAATGGGTTGAAATGATACTTTTATGAAAAATTTGCCGTTTACCTGGGTTGATCTGGTGATTTTTGTTTTGCTGGTGATCGGCGTTTTCCGTGGCCGCAAACGGGGGATGTCCGAAGAACTGCTGACGTTTATTCAATGGCTGGTGATCGTTTTCGTTGGCTGCCGAGTTTACGAATATGCGGGTAAACTTTTGTCAGAAAATGCCCCCCTGAGCTTGCTGACCTGTTACCTTATGATTTATTTGGCGTTCGCTATTTTCATGAAACTGTTGTTCTCGCAAATTCAACATGTCGTCGGCGAAAAACTGGTGGGCAGTAATTTTTTTGGCGACTCGGAATATTATCTAGGCATGTTTGCGGGAATGATTCGGTTTGCTTGCGTGATTTTGATGTTAATGGCTTTGCTGAACGCGCGATTGATTACCGACAAAGAGCGCGCCGCAACCGCAAGGATGCAGACCAAGAATTTTGAAGGTATTTCCTTCCCGACGTTTGGCTCCATTCAGCAAGCTGTGTTGTTTGAATCTTTCGCCGGCCAACAGGTGAAAGCGCATTTGGATTTTGTTTTGATAAAATCAACCGTTTCAAAAGACGTTCCGCTCCGTCGTGATGATGGAAAAGCTTTCAATGAAATCGTGGGGAAGACGTCCAAATAATTCATGGCCGGTTTCATTTCCCCCACCACCCTCGAACAAGTCCGTGCTGCCAGCGACATTGTTGAGGTGATTGGTGGCTATATCCCGTTGAAACGCGCCGGGGCGAACTTCACCGCGCTTTGCCCATTTCACAAAGAGAAAAGCCCGAGTTTCAATGTCAATGCGCACAAGCAAATCTTCCACTGCTTCGGTTGCCACAAGGGCGGCGACGTTTTTACCTTCGTCAAAGAATACGAAAACATTGGGTTTGCCGACGCCGTGCGCCGCCTGGCCGAGCGCGCGCATATCGTGCTCGAAGTGGAAAACAATCCCGGCGAACAACAGGCGCGCCACATCAAAGACTCTCTTCTGCAAATCCATGAGCAGATTACGCAACGTTGGCAGGCTGCGCTCGCCAACGATGCCGCCGGGCAGATCGCTCGCGATTATCTTTTGAAACGCGGCGTGTCAGATGAAGCGCAAAAACTTTTCCGTCTCGGTTACGCGCCTGAAGCGTGGGACGACACCGTCAATTGGGCCAAGAGCAAAGGTCACGAGTTTTCCGTCGTGGAGCAGGGGGGATTGATCCTTCGCAAGGAAGGATCGGATCGTTATTACGACCGGTTTCGCGGTCGCTTGATTTTTCCCATCTGCGACGAGCAAGGGCGCGTCATTGGTTTCAGTGGACGCATTTTGAGCGGCGACGAAAAGACCGCGAAGTATGTTAACTCGCCCGAGACGCCGATCTTCACGAAGGGCAAAGTTTTCTTCGGACTCGATAAATCAAAACGTCCGCTGCACGACGCGCATTCGGCGATCGTGTGCGAAGGCCAGCTTGATCTCATCGCTTGTTTCATGGCGGGAGTGCAAAATGTCGTCGCGCCGCAGGGAACCGCCTTAACCAACGATCACGCGAGGATTTTAAAACGTTACGTGGACGAAGTGGTGCTCTG
>JBKJOA010000115.1:0-9152 GCA_046593365.1 Limisphaerales bacterium | reverse complement strand
CAGGACGCGATGACATGGTTCCAGCGCAGCATGGATTTAAACCCGTATAATCCTTACGCCCAACTGCGTTACGGAATGTGTCTGGATTGGCTCGGCAAAACAGAGCAGGGGGCATCTTATTTCAATCGCGCGTATGAACTTGATCCCAACGGGTATTTCACCGCCGCGCACTTAGGCTGGCATTTGCTACAGGTTGGCGATTACGTCGGTGCGAAAAAGGAATTCGAGCGGTCAAACCATCTGCTCCTGAACACCATCGCGGAGGAATACTTGGAAATCATCGGGAAGAAAATGGCTGAACCCTCCGCGCCATAAAAGTTTGTTTCTCGGGCGTGTGGCGATTCCTTCGCTGTTTTGTGATGGGAGAGATCTGATTCGCTTTGCTTGATGCAGAATGATTTTCAGAAATGGTGGGCTGGCAGGGATTCGAACCCTGGACAAATGCCTTAAAAGGGCACTGCTCTACCAACTGAGCTACCAGCCCGCTCATTAGAGCCGCGGAAAGTAAACACCTTTGCAGCAGGGCGCAAGAGAGATTTTTGCTTTTGCAGGGTTTCAATTCATTTCGAGGCAGCAAGCGCGGCAAATTGCACGCGCCGCTTGGAAGAGCGTTTGCAGAACAGAGGGAAATCTTTTTTGAAAAACCTACAGGAGAAAACCGGCGTGGCTCAGAATGAGCCTGGTTGTAAGAATCTTAAGCAACAGTTGCTTAAGCTTTTTTCTTAAACAACTCCGACGTGTCGATCAGATTCAACGACACCAAATCCAGACTGGAATCGGGGGTTCGGGCGCGAGCCTTTTTGAGTTGAGCGGCGACGCGTTGCACAGTATTGACCGCATAATATTTTACCACGCCGACGCTGAGGGACGCCTTGAAAATCACGATCAACAATAAATTTTCTCCGACGTTTCCCACCAAAACGCTGTGCTGCTCGCCTTGTTGATAAATACTGCTGAAATTCGATTCGCCCACCAATCCGGCGATGGCTTCCGTGGCCGCGAAAGATCCTGCCGCGAGTGCCGACATCGTGGTGGTGTCGAAACCATCGAGCTTTCCGCGTTGGGTGATGAGCGGTCCGCCTTGGTCGATCAGTAGCGCGCCCAGCGACTCGCTCTTTTGCAGCAAGTCGTCCAATGCGCATTCCAGGCATTGGATGTCCTCCTCAATGAGTGGGGGGAGGCTTAACATATCAAGCCACCTTGCGATTTCCTTCGTTGATGAATTTATTGAGCAACAGGCGCGTGATCATGTTTAGAGAATCAAAAACGCCTTCGCATCTTGTTGCTGAAGCCGGGAACGAGGGAACTTGCACATCGCGATTGTTTAACAAAAATTCCATGTATTCAACCGGCGCAACATTGGGTAAATCACGTTTGTTGTATTGAAGCACGTAAGGAATATCCCCCAAGTTCAGCTTCAACGCTTTCAAATTTTCTTCGAGATTTGAAAAACTTTCCACGTTCTCGGCCATCTTGTCGTATTGCGAATCGGCGACAAAAACGATGCCATCCACGCCGCGCAATACGAGCTGCCGCGTGGTGTTGTAGATGACTTGTCCCGGCACCGTATAGAGCTGGAACTTGGTTTTGAATCCCTTGATCGACATCGCCTCGATGGGCAGGAAATCGAAGAAGAGCGTGCGGTCCGAACTCGTCGCGAGCGAAACCAATTTTCCTTTTTCCTGAACATCCTGCACATTGCCATGCACCTGTTCCAGGTTTGTGGTTTTGCCTCCTTTACCGGGGCCGTAATAAACGATCTTTACCTGTAGTTCTTTTGTTGCCTGATTGATGATTGCCATAATGTTTTCCTAGTTGATTTGACGGCTTAGCTGTGCCGCGAGGGTGTTGAGTTTTGAACCCGGCAAGCTCTCTCCGGGTTTTCCAAGTGCGACCAGATAAACCGTCCCGCTTTTGACGATTTGCCATGTTACGTTTTCGACAACAAAGGTGAGGCTTGAGACCGCACCGAGTTGAAGTTCTTTGGTGTACTGATTCATGCGGCCAAAAATTTGCGGAAGAAACGCCGCGACGGTATCGGCCTTCAAATGGGCGGGTAGATCTGCTGCTACCAGCAATCCGTCCTGCATGGCAACGAACGCGCCGGCGATTTCCGGCTGTGCGGCGAGGCTTTTCACCATTGCGTGCGGCGACAAATCGTGTTGGTTGATATTTTCTGAAGTGGTTTCGAGAACAATGGGTTTCGCATCCATTTGCTCCATCGGCGCGGTTTCCGCAGGCTCCGCCATGACCAGACGTGACACCATTGGAGTCATCGGTATTGTGTTGGCAGGAGGAGCGACGAATGTCGGAGTTACTGAATCAATCCGTGGCGTTCTCCCAGCAAATAAGTCCGGCACATCGCCCACGAAAACTTGTTTCTGAACTTTGCCCGGACGATGTTGGGCCATGAACAATGGGGCAATTTTTTTCAGTGGCAGCTCCAGAGAAAGGTCTTCAATTTCGATATGGTAATTAATGGGCGGCTGGATCCAGGCGCAGATTTGTTTCCAGGTAAAAATAAGTTTGCCCGTGCGAAGACCTTGTTCGAGTTTGTCCATCGGCAAGGCAACCGTTGCCCCGTTTAAGTTCGATTCGCTGATTTCGCATCGAACCATTTCCGGCCAACTTTCGGAAAGTGCCAATAAAGTAATTAGAACTCTGTTGCTGTTTTCACCCGCCATCTGACTAGGCAAAACACGAAATAGGACGGGCGCGTTGACCGCCGGAGTCGGACTTACAATGGGTAGAGCAACTTTGATGGGCGCAGGTTTCGTGACGTTCAGCATCGCAATGGGAGCGGCTGGTGCCATTGGAGTTGAAACGACCCTTGGTTGCACGATGGGTTTAACAAATTTTGGCGCGCTGACCGGTGCTGCAGAAATCGAGAGTCTTTCTCCGTTATGGCCGAAAATATCTTTTACTTCTGACGATACCTCGACTTGTTTCTGATTTGATCGCCGCGACAACAACGAAGCTGGTAACCGCATCAGAATTTGGTTGAGCGGCAGTTCGACGAGAACCTGATCATGGCCCGCATTTTCTGAAAAAGTCCCTGGAGGAGACGCCAAGCGCAATTCTCCGAAAGAAAGCTTTACAGATCCCTTCGGCAGCTCCTGCAATATCCTTCTCGATGGAATCGAAACAAACCCGCTGCCCCGAGATTGGACAAAGGAAGCCAACGAATTAGGCAGGCGGGCAAAAACGCTATCTAATGGAAGGGAGATGCAATCCTCTTCCACAAAGGACTCGATGGAATGTCCATTATTTGCAGGTATTCCAGAGGAAGAAGCCGTGGCAGTGGACTTGTCATTAACCATCGACCAATCGGGCGCTGGAGTGAATGGCACAGGCTCTGGAATGGAAGTAGCTAGGACTTCCTCAGTGTCCTTAAAAAACAATTTTTTGAAAGAAGCGAACATGTTTTTGACCTTTAATACGTTGTTACAATCACGGTTTCTATTATCGCTGACGTTCTCATTCGGTTTGTTACGTTCGCAATTTCTGAGCCAATCCATTCAAGCGCGCTAACCATTATGCCTACCCGCCAGAAAATTTTGCTTTTGGACGACGAACAGGATCTCCTCGATTTGTATCGTGACCTGTTGCTGGAATTGCCCAGCAAACCTGAAGTTCACACTTCCAACTCTGGCGCGCGCGCCATCGCTTTGCTCGAGTCGGAGGCGTTTTCGATGCTGATTTCCGATTTGCGCATGCCAAAAATGGACGGTCTCCAAGTCCTTTCGATCGTGCGCCGAAAATTTCCACAGCTTCGAATCGTGGTGATGACTGCGGTCGTCGATGAACAATATCGCTCACGCGCTTACGCGATGGGGGTCGATTTATTTTGGGAAAAACCCCGCACCAACGAAGAGATGAACCTCTTTCGCGATTGCATCGAATCGCTCCTCGGTCGCCAGGAAGACGGTGGTTTCCGTGGAATCCAAAGCAAAAGTCTGGTGGACCTTATCCAGTTGGAATGTTTGTCGCACAGTTCTTCGGTGCTCAAAATGACCAAACCGGGTGAGAGCGGAAGTATTTGGGTGACCAGCGGAGAAGTCATCGATGCTGCAACAATCAATCTCACGGGCGAAGCCGCATTCAAAGAAATTTTATCCTGGAAAAACGGCAGCTTCGAAATTCTTCCGGCAGAGCCGAAACGGGTTCGCACCATTTTCACTTCTTATCAGGGATTGCTGCTGGATTTTGCGCAAGCGTTTGATGAGCAAAAAATCCACGAATCTTCCGTGCAATCGGCCGCCTGCGACACCACATTTCTCACGCGTTCACCGTTGGCGGCACTATCTCGCGTGGATGGCGTGGAATTTGTCATGACCGTTCCGGCTAAAGCAGATACAGCCTTCGATTCATGGGGCCTCGAAAACGCCGACCCTCTCGCCACTTGGACGCGACAGACGCAAAAGCGCTTGCGCGAACTGGGCGAAAAATTACAAACCGGTGATCTCAAACAAATCGAAGGACTCGGATTGCAGCGCCATGTCGGCATTGCTTCTCGCGGCGACACGCAATTGTGCGTTGGATTTAAACGCACGTTGACCGCCGACCAACTTCACGAAACCTTAAAAAATATTTCAATAAAATGGGCCTCCTAAACTTTTTCTCTACGCCGGTTCCAAAGCTGACGAATCTTCCGTCCGGCAGTTTTACAGTCGATGGCCGCGGCAGGATTCTGGCTTCGACATTGCCACACTCGTTTCCACAAGCACACATGTCGGAAATCAGTTCGACCGTGCTTGCCATTTTCAGGGACGCGCAAGTATCAGGTCTGCCGCTTTCTGAACTTGTTGTGCGCTACGGCGGTTTCAAAATTACCGGCCGTGAACTGCGCGGCGGCGCTATCATTTTTCTGAAACCAAAAGGACTACAGGCCTACAACAGCTAAAAATTTATGGCTAAACACGACGTCGATCAAATCATCATGCAGTTGGAAAATTATTTGGAATGCCTCAAGCAATTCAATTATTTCGCCAGTCTTGCGCGAACCAAAAAATTCAGCGCCGAGGATGAGAGCCAGTTTCTGGAAGTGAAAAGTGTCCTGGTGCAGGAATTGGAATTGATTCTGGCCTCTATCGAATGCGTGTCACCCACCAAAGAAGAAGTGCTGGCGTTGATTTCCAGCGCGCCTTCCATTCGTTACCTGAGCGAAATGGCCGATGGCGTGATGCGCGGCGTGGAAAACCAGTGGCACAAAATATTCATCGGCTGGGTTTCCATTCTCGGCCAATTGAAAGTGCAACAACATCAAAAAGAAACGCGCCCGATGTTTGGTTTCTTTGGGAAAAAGAGTAAGAAATTGCATTCGGGTTCATGAACTCAAACGCACGTCGGAATTAATTTTCTTTCATCTGGCCCGAATCCAATTCTCTTTGGCGCTTGTCTAAAATCCATTTTTGTCGTCTATACGGCGCATGTCTGAATGGCTTGTTGCGATTTTTTTAGGAATTATCGAAGGAATAACTGAGTTCCTTCCCATTTCATCCACAGGCCACCTTTTGCTGGCCGAGCAGTGGCTGCCGAGGCAAACCGATTTGTTCAACGTCGTGATACAGAGCGGTGCTGTGTTGGCGGTCATCCCTCTTTTTCGGGCGCGCTTCCACCAATTTATTTTCCGTTGGCGCGAACGGCAAACGCAGGACTATTTGAAAAAAATAATCTGCGCCTTTGTCATCACCGGTGCAGGCGGAATTATATTGGACAAAATGCACTTCAAACTTCCAGAAAAAGTATTGCCCGTGGCGCTGGCGTTGCTCGTTGGAGGTATTTTATTTTTACTGGCGGAGCACTGGGTCAAAGGCAGATCGGTCCGCAAAGAAATCGGCTGGTCCGTTGCCATCGCCGTCGGCCTGGCTCAACTGGTTGCTGCCATTTTTCCCGGAACCTCGCGTTCTGGTGCGACCATTCTCATCGCATTGCTCCTCGGTTTAAATCGTCCGCTGGCCACGGAGTTTTCGTTTTTGGTCGGCATTCCAACAATGCTGGCCGCAGGTGGGTTGAAAATTTTCAAAGCTATTCATCACTCGGGAGCCGTGCACGAAAATTGGAGCCTGCTGATTCTGGCGACAATTGTTGCCGCGATTGTTTCTTTTATCGCAGTGAAATGGCTCCTGCGTTTTGTGCAATCGCACACGTTCGTCGGCTTCGGTTGGTATCGAATTGCCCTCGGTGCTGCGATTCTAATTTTGCTCCGAGGGACCTGATGAAAATTATTTTCCGTTGCCCACGTATTCCAGGCGAATGATTTTAGTGTCCTTGTTTTTGTCCCAAGCGGTTCCCCACTCGATAATGTAGAGGCAGCCGTCAGGACCCAGTTCCAAATCCATCGGCCGTTTGAATTCGAGGTCAGGGCAGAACGGTTCCATCTTCAAGATTTTTTCATCCTGATCGAGATGCACAGCGATGATCCAGTTTCGCGACCATTCGTAGATGAAAAGAGTGTGATCGAATGCTTCAGGCAATTTTCCCGGTGACTTTAATTTCTTGGAAAAATAGTAAACCGGACCGGCCATCGCCGTGCGTCCCCCACTTTTTACCAGTGGAAATTTCGTCGATGGCCCGCCGGGATAATAAATCAAAGCCGGTTGCGCCGGAGGCAGTTCGTTAATGCCGGTGTTGTTGGGCGAGGTGTTGATTGGCTTGGCTGCGTCGTAGCGGAACGTGTTGGTGTTCGCCGCGAAATCCCAGTGCCAATACGCCTTGTTGTCGCCGACGAAATAAGGCCAGCCAAAATTTCCTGCTTTGCGAGCCTGGTTTATCTCATCGAAACCAGCGGGGCCGTGTTGTTCGTTCGGAGCGCCCGCGTCAGGCCCCACTTCCCCCCAATACAAAAATCCCGTTTTCTGATCGACTGCATTCCGGAACGGATTGCGACATCCCATGACATAAATTTCCGACCGCGTTTTCGGCGTGCCAGACTTAAATAAATTATCCTTTGGAATACTGTAATCGCCTTTGTCCTCGGGATGGATGCGAAGAATTTTCCCGCGCAAATCGTTCGCATTGCCGGAAGATTTCTGTGCGTCCCAAGGGCTGCGTCCAGGAGTTTCATCGATTGGCGCAAAGCCATCGGATTTAAACGGATTCGTATTATCACCCGTTGAAATATAAAGATTTCCCTTCGCATCGAAAGAAAGCGAGCCGCCCGAGTGGCAGCATTCCTCGCGTTGCGTGCGAACGTCGAGCAACGGTTTTTCCGAAGGCAAATTGATCGACCCGTCTTTGAAGGTGAAGCGCGAGACGCGATTGGTTCCAACCTTTTTTCCGTTCGCATCCAAGCCCGTTTCCGGCAGAGCGTAAAACAAATAAATCCATCCGTTTTTGGCGAACTTGGGATCAAGTGTGATGCCAAGCAAGCCATCTTCCAGACCGGTGAAGACATTCAGTTTTCCGATCTCCGAGACTGTTTTGCTTTGCGGATTCCACATTTTAACGATCCCAGCTCGCTCGGCGTAAAAAACGCGTCCGTCTTGTGCAACCGCGAGTTCCATTGGGTCTTTAAGCGTGTCTTCAAGCTGCCCGTTGACCTCTCGGTCCGCATCCAAAAGTACTTTTCTGAAAACCAAATTGGTGGAAACAAGGGCGGTTTCAACCGACCGAGCTTGAATCGTGATTGATAGAACTGAGAACAGAATGAGGATAAAATGTTTTTTCATGCAATGCTTGGACTTGCAGAAAGTTTGTGAGTTTTCAGAGGTAAGTCCAGTTCCTTTTCCATTATGATTCACATAAATTAAAAAACCCCACAGTAATCCGTGAGGTTTGCGAAAAATTGTTGCGTGAATTATGCCGTAACTGCTTCAGCTTTTGCGGCGGCTTCCGGGTGTTTCTTGAGATAATCTTCGAGGGCCGCTTTGAGTGCCTCCTCAGCAAGCACCGAGCAGTGAATTTTTACCGGCGGCAAACCACCCAGCGCGTCCACTACTTCTTGATTGGAAAAATTCATCGCCTCCTCAATGGAACGGCCTTTGATCAATTCCGTGGCCATGCTCGAACTTGCGATGGCTGAACCGCAGCCGAACGTTTTGAAGCGCGCATCTTCAATTTTTCCATCTTTGATCCTGAGGCTGATCTTCATGATGTCGCCGCAGGCTGCCGCACCGACTTCCCCGACTCCGTCAGCATCTTTCAAGTCGCCCATGTTCCGTGGGTTCATGAAATGTTCCATCACAGTCTCGTTGTATAATGTGTATGTATTGCTCATAAATTTTCCTTAATTTTTTACTGCTACTTTTTGTAAATTGCCGCGCCGATAGTTCATACCGGGCGTTGTTTTTGGTTTTAACAAATCAGCCAAAGAGGTGTGGGAAAAAATTTCTTTCAAACTTTCCTGCGCTTGGCCCAACAAACTGCACAATGCGCAGCCACCTACATGTTCGCAATCCGGCTCTTCCTGCTGACACCGTTGAAAAGCGATTTTACCTTCAATGGCTTCAATTACTTCCAACACGGAAATTTTTTCCGGCGCTTTTGAGAGTGCAAAACCTCCCCCACTGCCGCGCGTGGATTTGATAATCCCAGCCTTAACCAAGCTCTGGAATATCTTTGCCAAAAAACTTTTTGGGATCGCTTCCTGCCGACTTACTTCCTCGATCATGGCCAATTCCTGGGAATCCCGGCGCGCCAGGTTTAACAACCCCAAAACTCCATATTCTCCGGCTCGCGTAATCTGCATAAAATCGGACAAAATCTATCCTTTGAAACAATAAAGGGCATTCTCTGTGTGTCAAACCGTTTTGTGGTCACGAGGCCAAGATAAACTCAGCGTGTATTAATCAGCGCTGATTGAAATCGTTTCGTTGACGGCGAACTTCGTAGAGGAAAATAGATCCTGCGCTGCTGACGTTCAAGGAACCAACTCCCGTAGTCATCGGAACAGCAACTGCCTCATTGCACGCCGCTAGCACCACTTCGGAAATTCCGTGCGCTTCATTGCCAAAAACAATGCAGCAACTGTTTTGCAAATTCGCGGCGGGTAAAATGGTTGCGGCAGGGTGGGGATGAGCCGCCACGCAATGGATCTGATGCCTGCGGAGTTCACCGATTGTTTGCACGAGGTCAAGTTCTTCGAGAACGGGGATTTCGAAAATTCCCCCCATCGAACTCCGTACGGCACGCCGCAAAAACGGGCTGCTTGA
>JBKJOA010000127.1:0-5628 GCA_046593365.1 Limisphaerales bacterium | reverse complement strand
GTCCGGCTTTTCGGGCATCGGTTTAACGGCATCGCCCTGGGCGGACGCGGTCAAACATAAAAGGGAGATAGCTCCCAACGTGGAGAATAGAATTTTGCTCATGAATTTTATTTTGTTGATTGTGCAATAAAGTCTTAGCAATCCGCTTCGAAATGGCAACGGTGATTTATTCGATCCAATTCCACGAAAACCTCGACACTGTTCTGCCAGCAACTATTTTTGCGCGATGCGAATTGTGACTTCAGTCGCCGCGATGCAGCGTCTAGCCGGAAAATTAAAGGCGCAACGGGTGCGTGTAGGTTTCGTGCCGACCATGGGATATTTGCACGCTGGACACCTCAGCCTCATCCATCGTGCTCGCCGACTCATCAGCGAAAAGGGGCAGGTCGTCGTGAGTATTTACGTCAATCCAACTCAATTTGCGCCACACGAAGATCTTTCCAAATATCCACGCGACCTGGAACACGACAAAAAACTTTGCCGCGAGGCGGGCGTGGACGTTTTGTTTGCGCCTCGCGACGCCGAGATGTATCCACACGATTTCAACACTTACATCGTCGAAGAAAAACTCTCCCGTGGCATGGAAGGCGACTCTCGGCCCACTCATTTTCGCGGGGTTGCAACCGTCGTTGGCAAGCTCTTTAACCTTGTCCTGCCTGAGCTTGCAGTATTCGGCGCAAAAGATTTCCAGCAAGCGGCCGTAATCAAGGCGATGGTTCGCGATCTGAATTTCCCTCTGAAGATTGTCGTCGCTCCGATCCTGCGTGAACCGGATGGCCTCGCCATGAGTTCGCGCAATAAATACCTTTCGTTGAAGCAACGAGAACAGGCGACGATTATGTCGCGGGCTATTCAAACTGTGAAAGCCGATTTGAAAACAGGCCGGGTGCCGGTTAAAAAAATGGAATCTAAAATTGCAACAATGGTTTCAAAGCAATCTGAAGCCAGATTGGACTACGTTCGATTTTTTGACGCGCAAACGTTGGAGCCGGTTCATGAAGTCAAACGTGGCACGCAGATGGCGTTAGCTGTTTTCTTCGGCAAAACCCGGCTGATTGATAATGGACGAATGTGAACTCGACCGTTTGAAAGAATGAAACATTTCGATTTTCTCGTTCTTGGTAGCGGCATTGCCGGACTTTCGTTTGCCTTGAAAGTTGCGCCACGCGGGCGTGTCGCCATCGTCACAAAAAAATCTCGAGCGGAATCGAATACCAATTATGCACAAGGGGGAATCGCCGCCGTCACGAGCAAAGAAGATTCCTTCGAGGCTCACATTCGCGACACGCTCGAATCCGGCGCTGGTTTGTGCAAGGAATCCGTCGTGCGCACCATTGTCGAAGAAGGGCCGGAGCGCATTGCTGAGTTGATCGAGTTGGGAATGAAATTTTCTGAACGAGAAATTCCACAATCCGGCGGCGCAAGAGAATTGGATCTCGGCAGGGAAGGGGGCCATTCCAAACGGCGGATTCTCCACGCAAAAGATGTCACCGGTCGCGAAATTGAAAAAGCCTTGCTCGCTGCCATCGCCGCGCAACCGAACATCGAAGTTTTTGAAAATCATTTTGCGATTGATTTAATCACGAGCCAAAAACTCGGTTGCGTCGGCGAGAATCGCTGTCTCGGCGTTTACGTTTTGGACAACAAAACGGGCGAAGTTGAAACGTTTGCCGCGCGCGAAACTCTTCTGGCTACTGGCGGTTGCGGAAAAGTTTATCTCTACACGACCAATCCAGACATCGCGACTGGCGACGGTGTGGCGATGGCTTATCGCGCGGGCGCGGCCATTGCGAACATGGAGTTCATCCAATTTCATCCGACCTGCCTTTATCATCCGAAAGCGAAATCATTTCTCATCAGCGAAGCCGTTCGTGGCGAAGGCGGCGTGCTGAAAGATTTTAACGGCGTGGAGTTCATGGGAAAGTATCATCCGCTCAAATCACTTGCGCCTCGCGACATCGTGGCTCGCGCCATCGACAGTGAAATGAAGCGGAGCGGAGCGGATCATGTCTGTCTGGACATCACGCACCAGCCTGCAAATTTTATCATCGAGCGTTTTCCAAATATTTATCAGACCTGTTTGAAATTCGGCATCGATATTACCAAAGAACCAATACCGGTCGTGCCCGCCGCGCATTATCAATGTGGTGGTGTCCTGACAAATATTGATGGCGAAACAGATATTCGAGGACTCTATGCCGTTGGCGAAGTTGCCTGCACGGGATTGCACGGGGCAAATCGCCTTGCCAGCAATTCACTTTTGGAAGCGCTCGTTTGCGCTCATCGAGCTGCGGAAAAATGTTGGGTGAGCCTTGCCGCCGAAAATAATTTAAACATTCCCGACTGGCAATCCGGCCACGCCAACAATCCCGATGAGTTGGTAGTCGTCTCACACAATTGGGACGAGATCCGCCATTTGATGTGGGATTACGTCGGGATTGTTCGCACCAACAAACGATTGCAACGCGCCGCTAAACGGATTGCCAATCTGCAAGAGGAAATTCAGGAATATTATTGGGATTTCATCGTCAATAGTGATTTGCTGGAACTGCGCAACATCGCGACGGTGGCGGAGTTGATTATTCATTCCGCGCTACAGCGCCGGGAAAGCCGCGGCCTGAATTACAATCTAGATTTCCCGAATGCCAATCCGCATTTGGCACAGCGCAACACCATCCTGCGTCGAAGCTGACGTTCAAAGGCGAGCACTGGAGTGCTCCGCAATCCACTGGCTGACTTCGTTGTCGGAAGCGCCGGTTGCGACGAAATCGCGAAACTCATTTAAATCCAAGCCGGCTTCGGTAAGGAATTCGCGATCCATCGGGCAGCCGTAAGTAAAGTCGCCCTGCCAGCCGAGGAGTGAAGCGCGGCATTTATCCAGGCAACGGGCCGCCATTGGGTAACCCGCCATTTCTTCACTGGCATGACGTGGTTCTTGTTTGCGTAAATTTTTGGCGAGGAGTTCCAGTGCTGCAAGATTCGTTTTCATTCATGTAACCTTTGCTCAAACCTAATTCCCCCGCACGATTTTTCAAATTTCCATTGCGAATCCTGCAAAATTGTTTTCAATGTGCCAAAACCCATTATGAATTATCCAAGACTTTCAATCTGCGTGGCGCTTTTCGCGACCTGCGTCTCAACCGTAACTGCGTGTGCCAAGGACGAGCTTCCCGCACCGAAAGAAGAACCAAAGATTATTAATCCCGGCCCGCCCCCCTCCGACGCCATCGTGTTGTTCGATGGAAAGGATTTATCGAAATGGGTTGGCAAAGATAACGGCCCCGCCCAATGGGAAATCAAAGATGGCGCAATGACGGTGAACGGAACCGGCAGCATCAGCACGAAAGAGGAGTTTGGGGATTGCCAGTTGCACGTCGAATGGGCTTCGCCGACCGAGGTCAAAGGCGAAGGGCAGGGGCGGGGCAACAGCGGGGTTTATATCCAGGGTCGTTACGAAGTGCAGGTGCTCGATTCCTACGAAAATAAAACATATTTTCACGGACAGGCCGGCTCGATTTACAAGCAACATGCGCCTCTGGTCAATGCCTGTCGTAAACCGGGCGAATGGCAGACCTATGACATTGTTTTTCATGCGCCACGATTCAACGATGATGGAAAAATCAAAACGCCCGCAGACGTAACGGTTTTGCACAACGGCGTGCTGATCCTGGATCACGCAGAAATCTTTGGAACCAGTTCGCACATCGGCGCGCCCACTTATACCGCGCATCCTCTGAAACAGGCGTTGCAATTACAGGATCACAACAACCCTGTGCGCTTTCGCAACATTTGGATTCGCCCGCTTTGATCAGCAAAAAATTTTAGCCGGAACGAGGTCGTTGGATTTTAACGCATAGTTGGGTCCTGAAGGCTTCGCGCCATCAGTCCGGCACCATTTGGGTAAATGGAAAAACGCGCGCCTGGAGAAAAACAAGAAAACCCACCAGCGTCGCCAGGGCGATGCTGTGAAAAAAGACGTAGCGCAAAATCGTCCCTTCATGCCCATACCAGTTGGTCGCCGTGCTCGCGACAACGATGCTTTGCGCATCCACCATTTTGCCCATCACTCCACCCGAACTGTTTGCCGCCGCCATCAACACAGGACTGACACCGGTTTGCTCCGCAGTGATTTTTTGCAGACTGCCGAAAAGAACATTCGATGCGGTGTCGGATCCGGTCAGCGCCACGCCCAACCAGCCGAGCATCGTGCCAAAAAATGGATAAAACTGTCCGGTCTTCGCCAGCGCCAAACCGAGCGTGGCGTCCGCCCCGGAATATTTGGTGACGTAGCCAAGCCCGAGCATCGCGGCGATGGTGAGCAGAGAAAATCGCACTCGGACGAGAGTCTGCCCGTAAATGGAAAGCATTTCGCGAATGGAATATTTCGCGATGAACCCGAAGAAAACGGCTGCGCAAAAAATTCCTGTGCCGGTGGCCGAGAGCCAATTGAAAAGGAAAACGGCTTCTTCCGGTTTGGTTGGATTTTCAGGAGACGGTTTGGGTGCAACCGGAAAGCTCCGCGCCACAAGTTTATCTAGCTTGGCCACAGCCACGGTCGGAGCGGAAAACCGGTTGGCGGCCTTCTTGAAGGCAGGAATTCCCCACAGAAATACAAAGAGGCTTAACAAAATCCATGGAGTCCATGCCTGGCGAATTCTCGCGGGAGAAAATTTCGCAATCTGCTTGTCGGGCGATGGCGCAGTCGATTTTTCCAGCTTCCAAATTGTTTTGGGTCGCCAGAATTTCAACAGCAACATCACGGCGGCTATCGAAGAGACGGAGGCCACAATGTCCACCAACCACGGTCCATGATAATTCGAGACGAGAAATTGCGGCACGGCAAACGCCCCTCCCGCGACGAGCGCTGCCGGCCAGACTTCAAAAGTCGCTCGAAATCCAACCATGGCCCAGACTACCCAAAATGGAACGAGCAGCGAGAAAAACGGAAGCTGTCGTCCGACCATTTGCGACAGCAGCACCTCGTCAATCCCCGTGACTTTGCTCAGCGCAAGGATTGGGGTGCCAAGCGCGCCGAAAGCGACCGGTGCGGTGTTGGCAATTAATGAAAGGCCGCATGCAGAAAGCGGTTTGAACCCGAGTTGCATCAGAATCGCAGCGCTGACTGCGACCGGCGTCCCGAATCCAGCGGCACCTTCGAAAAATGCACCAAATGAAAAGGCGATAAGAATGACTTGAATTCGCGGGTCTGGCGCGAGGATGGCAAGATGTTCGCGCAACACGTCAAAAAGCCCTTTGTTGACGGTGAGTTGATAAAAGAAGATCAGGTTGAGAATAATCCAACCAATGGGAAATAAACCATAAGCCCCGCCGAAGCAGGCGCTGGCCAGAGTGGATTTTGCGGGCATGCCATAAACTCCCCAGGCAATCAGCACAGCGCAGAGCAAACCAAGCAGTGCGGCCAGATGAATCCTGACTTTGAAACAGGCAATCAAGCCGAGCAAAACGACGATCGGTATCGCCGCGACCAGCGTGGATAGCACCGCATTGTTTAGCGGATCATAATTCTGAAACCAAATGGGATCGGGCATCGAATTACTGTGGCTGAACGGAATCTTTGACCCAATCCAAATATTTTTTGCTGCCTCCGTTGATGGGGACGACCAGGAA
>JBKJOA010000124.1:0-3476 GCA_046593365.1 Limisphaerales bacterium | reverse complement strand
ATCGAATTAATTGACGAACTCAGCCCAGGAGTTTTGAAAATCAACGGCCCATTCCTCTACGTCGTCATGCCAATGCGGTTAAGTTAAGCGCATCCCCGTAGCGGCGTCTCGGCAGAGCGCCGTTTTTTAAATAACTTTTGATCGGCGCTCTACGCCCCGACTGTGAATTAGACGTGAATAAGATTAACAACTAAACCGTGAGTTCTTTTTCTGAGAACCTAAACTCACGGCGATGTCAGACGATTACCAACGACTCCTCACAGCAACGATTGACCATCTGGAAACTTTAAAAGGTCGCGGCACGAATTACGTGACCGTTGATCCCGCAACGTTGACGAGTCTGGGTCAGCCGAAGCTTTTTGCCCCGGCTGTTTTTCGACAGGAATTCAAAAGCACTCCAGCAGTCGAAAACTTTTCTTCACCCACCCAGTGGGAAAACACGACACCAACGCCAAAAATTTCTATTGGAATGATGGAGAAACAATCAGCGATTACAGAATTAAAAAACCGCGCGATGGTCTGTGTGAAATGTCCGAATCTAGCCGCTTCCAGCAAAAATGTTGTGTTCGGAGTCGGCGACATCGAGTCGCCGTTAATGTTCGTTGGCGAAGCGCCGGGAGCGGATGAAGATGCGCAAGGCGAGCCGTTCGTCGGCAAAGCGGGTGAACTTTTGACGCGCATCATTCAGACGATGGGATTCTCGCGCGAAACGATTTACATCGCCAACGTTTTGAAATGTCGCCCCGACACGCCCGGCCAGGCCTACGGAAATCGCAAGCCCACGACCGACGAAATGAAAACTTGCCTGCCATATTTGCTCGAACAAATCGACATCATCAAACCGCGCGTCATCGTCGCTCTCGGCGCAACGGCAGTGGAAGGCTTGTTCGGCAAACCAATGCCGATTTCAAAACTGCGCGGCACCTGGCAAACGTTCCGCGACACGCCGGTGATGCCGACCTTTCATCCCGCCTATTTGTTGCGCAACCAGGCGCTCAGCGAGAAACGAAAAGTCTGGGAAGACATGCTGCAGGTTATGGAAAAACTCGAAACGCCGATTTCGGAAAAGCAGCGCAATTATTTTTTGAAAGCGTAGAGTCGCCCCCATGAATTCCCGCTGGAAATGGTTGGTTGGTATCATCGCAGTTTGTAGCGCTCCGTTCCTTTTTATTTTGGGAATGCATTTCAAGGCGAAGCATGATTTGGCCGCCTATAAAAAACAGCTCATCGCGCAGGGTGAAAAACTAACTATTTTTGAACTAATCCCGAAACCTGTTGCAGCCGAAAACAACGGCGCGGAAGAACTCAGAAAAAGCCTCAACGGATTGTCTGCCATCAAACAGGATGGATTGCCCTCGATGAAACTGGTCTTGCCCGGAAAGGCGCGAGCCATCTGGACGCAGGAGGAAACGTTCGATGCTTATCAAAAGCAACGCACGAATATTTGGCCGACCTTGCGCGAAAATATGGCGAAAGCAGCGCACGATCTTGAGCGACTGCATCAAGCGCTGGAAAAACCGCAACTTTCTTTTCGGCCACAATACGAAATGGGGATTAGGGCGCTTTTGCCACATTTTGCAAAAGTGAAGCAGGCTTCGCAGTGGCTGGCTGCATCGGCGTTGTTGCATTTACACGAAAACCAACCTCTCGAAGCAGCGGCAGGTTTGAAAGATGCGATTCGCCTCCCGGTGATTTATGAAGATGAACCAATGATGATTTCGCAACTGGTTCGCATCGCGACGGTTCAGATTGCCTTCGCCGCAACCTGGGAAGCGCTTCAATACGAAAAATGGGACGAAACAACGTTGAAAGAATTTCAGAACGCGTGGAGTCAATTGGATTTTAAAAACGAAATTGAGACCACCTTTGCGATGGAACGGGCGATGGGAATACCTCTATTTGAGGAATGCAGAAAAACAAATGTCTGGGTTATCCCGAATCCAACCAAGGATGATCTCGACCAATTTTCCACGAAAATTTTTAACGATCCAAAGGTAGCATTTGAATTATTGATGCGGCGCTCAAATCGAACAGTCTGGCAATGGTGGTGGACCTACAACGACGAACGATTTTTCATCGAGTTTTTGCAGAAGGACATTGCGGTTCAGAGAGCAATAAAACGGGATAAAAGTTACATTCATTTGAAAAAGGGAAGCGAAGAGCCAACCATGATTCCAGAACAACTGTTATTATCATCTATTTTGGTTCAATCGAATCGGAGATTTTTCTTAAAATGCGCCATCGCAGAAACGGAGCGAGAAATGGCCGTGGCTGCTTGTGCATTGGAGCGGTATCGGAAGCGTTTTTCAAAGTATCCCGAGAAGTTGGAAAACCTGATTCCCGAATTCATTTCACAACTTCCGAGAGACGTGCTCGATGGCGAACCGATGCGTTATCATCGCAACGACGATGGAACATTCCTTCTCTATTCCATTGGAGAAGATGGAATTGACGACGGCGGCGATCCAGAGTTTGAAACAGCGAGTAGTGACAAACGATCCATCCAAATGACGAAAGGGCGCGATTGGGTTTGGCCGCGCCGCGCCACGGAAGGCGAGCTAAAAATCTGGGAAGAATTATTGAAGAAGCAGCGGTAAGCCGGAACGATGCACTAGAAAACGTTCGCGATGCGACTGGAGCGCGGAATTTATTCCGCTTCGGCTCAAGGACGACTTGCCATTGTCGAACACCAAACCGTGTGCCGCATCGAAGCGGACTGAAGTCCGCGCTCCTTTGCCTCGACACTCACATCCTCACTTTCAGCTTGTCTCTAACTGCATCGTTCCGCATAAGAATCTTTCGCAACACGAATCAACCTGTTAGAACCCTTCGCATGGCAGCAAAACTCACCATCGGTTTTCTGGGCGCGGGCAAAATGGCCACCGCACTCGCCAAAGGTTTTATTCAAGCCGGACTGACCACGCCTAAACAAGTCATCGCCAGTGATCCGATGGATGCGGCGCGAAAATATTTTGCCAAAGAAACCGGCGCAAAAGTTACGAACTCAAATCTGGAAATCGTTCGCTTCGCAAATATTCTCGTGCTCGCGGTGAAGCCGGGAAATGTTGCTGAATTACTTCAGGAGATTCGCGGAAGTTTCACCGAAAAACAGTTGCTCATCTCCATCGCAGCGGGAGTTCCCATCGCAAAACTGGAAGGCGGATTGAGCAATTCAGCGCGAGTCATTCGCGTCATGCCGAATACGCCTGCCCTTGTCGGCTCCTCCGCGACGGCTTTCGCGCTCGGTAAATCCGCGGCTGCCAACGATGCAAAATTGGCGGAGAAACTTTTTTCAGCGGTCGGAATTGTGTTTCAATTAAAAGAATCGTTGCTCGACGCCGTGACGGGATTGAGCGGCAGCGGTCCAGCTTACGTTTATTTAATGATCGAAGCGTTGAGCGATGGCGGCGTTGCGGCGGGTTTGCCCCGCGATGTTGCAACGAAGCTCGCGGCGCAAACGGTTTTGGGCAGTGCAC
>JBKJOA010000003.1:0-4511 GCA_046593365.1 Limisphaerales bacterium | reverse complement strand
CCGCTTTCCCTCCGTCAGTGGAAATGATCGAGCAAGACACGCAATCCTTCTGCGTTAGTTTCACGCGCAATGCGTGAGAAAGACTCATCTTGCTCGCCACTTAATTCATAAATGTCGTGGAATTGGCCGAAAAATTCTTCTGGCAAATGACATGCTAAATAAAATTCAGCCGCAGGACATGACTGGCATTATGAAAAGAATCATCATCATCCGTGAAGAGTCAGCGGAGAAAAAATTCTTGAAACAAAGTGTGAATCACCCTGCGATAATTTCGCCGCGCGCACGCGGTTCGATGCCTTCCCAAAAACTTTTTTTCGCGAATCGCAAATTAGTTTCGCAAAAAACTCTTTTCCGTTTGACCCCTTCGCTGAATTGCTTTACTCAACACAGACATTTCTGGATGCGCTCGATTTTAAATCGTAATTCTTTGAGATGATTGGAAAAAGTTAACTTTGTTTTAATGTTAAATTCGAAGTCATTTCTAGCGGTTGATTTTGGGGCGGGCAGTCTGAAGATGGCGGAGTTCGAATCGAACGAAGCCGGCGGGCTCAGTCTCAAACAGTACGGAATCAAACCGTTGGGCATCGAGGGTTCGCAAGAAGCGACTCGCGAAGCCGCCATTCTCCGTGCCCTGCACGAAATGCTTTCGGAAAAGCATTTCGGTTCTAAGCAGATTAATGTTTGCGCGCCCGGCTTTCATGTCTTCTCAAAATTCGTAAAACTCCCGCCAGTTGATACGGCGAAAGTTGCGCAGATCATCGAATACGAGGCCCGCCAAAACGTTCCTTTCCCGCTCGAAGAAGTAGTTTGGGACTACCAGATTTTGGGGACGACTGCGACCGGCGAACTCGAAGTCTTGCTCGTCGCGATCAAGACTGAGGTGGTCGAAGGGCTTTTCCGCGTCGCCGAGGGAGCGGGTTTGCATTTGAAGTTGGTGGACGTTTCACCAGCGGCTCTCTGCAATGCCTTTCGTTACAACTACGGCGATCTGGAAGGTTGCACGATGCTGCTGGATATCGGGGCCAAGACCAGCAACCTTTTATTCTTCGAAAAAGGTAAAGTTTATTCCCGCAGTATAAATATTGGCGCAAATTCCATTACCCAGGATTTCGCTAACGAATCCAAACTTGCGTTCAGCGAGGCGGAACAAACAAAAATCGAGCAAGGTTTTGTGAGTCTGGGTGGCGCTTACGAAGAACCGGAGAATCCGCAACAGGCGGCGATCTCAAAAATCGCTCGCCAGGTCATGACGCGCCTGCACATTCAGGTTAATCAGACGGTCCAATTTTTCCGTGGTCAGCAAGGCGGTTCTGCTCCGCAGCGTTTATTCCTTTCGGGTGGTGCTTCCATCATGCCTTACACCGCGCAGTTTTTCTCCGAGAAACTGAATGTGCCCGTGGAATATTTTAATCCATTCCGCAACATTCAAATTGATCCATCGATTGACTTGGAGGAGTTGTCCAAGACGGCGCATTCCTTCGGTGAAGTCGTCGGACTCGGCTTGCGTGATTTGGCGCATTGCCCGGTGGAATTGAACTTGATGCCGAAGAGTTCGATTCAACGCCAACAATTTGGCCACAAGAAGCCGTATATTCTTGCCGCTGTTTTCAGCTTGGTTCTCATCATCTTCGCCATTGGTTACCTGGAACACAGTGTCGCGCAGATCAAACAGACGGAATTGGAGAAAATCAAAGCGGATGTCACTCCGCTGCTAGTTAAAGAAGGAACGTTGAAACAAGCTTTGGCCGAACGAGATCGTCTGAAAAAAGAGGCCGATCAGATGATGGGATTAGTCGATGCCCGGTTTTATTGGGCAGGAGTTTTGACCGAACTTCGGCGTTTGCTTATCCAGACGGAAACGAATGTCAAAGGGAAGTTGAATGCAGACGTGGGTTTGTGGGTTGAGGCTTTCGCTCCTGACGTTCCAATCGGTATGCAGGGGGTTGTTGGAACTCCCACTACAGGTTACCCGACGCCGGGTGGAAATAATGCCCAGTTTACGGATCCCCGCTATAGTGCGCGCTATGGAGGGTTAGCAAGACCCCAGGCCGAAGTCGCTCCCACCGCTGCCGCAGATCCGGCCGCTCAGAATTCAATTACCACCATCAATGTGGTTTGCCGGGGGATTAACCTGGAAAAAATTTTACCGACAGCCAATAAGGATTTGGCTTACGCGCTGGAAGAAGAAATCAAGAAAAGCGCTGTTTTCACCGAAGGCACGGCGCTGGGCGATATTAAAGTTGATCCAACCAGCCCTTTGACTTTCACCTTCAATCTGACCCTCAAACTGAAACGCCCTTTCAAACTGTAGTATGCCTTGGATTAAACGAAATCTATTGTTTGTTGCAGTCGGAGTGGTCGCGTTGCTGTTGATGGGCTTTGCTGGCTTCTTCCTCTTTAAAAATATCAGACAGGATTCCACCGTCACTGAGGAATTGAATCAACAGATTTTCGAACTGCGCCGTATCTATGAACAACCCGCTCATCCGGGAACAGACACGGTGGACAATCTCGGAGCGGCAAAAAAAGAGCAGAAACGGCTTAATGAGTTTTTGGCCGACGCACGGAAACTTTTCGTTCCAGTCCCGACCTATGAAAAAACGAATGACAAAGGTTTCAACAACCTTTTGCTCAATACAATTTATGAATTGCAGACCGGTGCCAGCAATTCGGGAGTCATTTTACCTCCGCAATATGCGTTCACTTTCTCCGCGCAGAGCGGAAAGCTGACGTTTACAGCGGGAAGTATTGAACCGTGGACTGCGCAACTGAGTGAAATTAAGGCCATTTGCCAAATTTTGTATAATTCAAAAATAAACGCTCTCGAAGGTTTGCGTCGTGTCCCGGTTTCTCTGGATGATCCTTCAGGAACTCCTGACTACCTCCCCACCGTGATTGTTACCAATGACGTTTCGATCGTTACACCCTACGAGGCTACTTTCCGTTGTTTCAGCCGCGAGCTGGGTTCGGTGATGGATGGAATTCTTCATTCAACCAACTGTTTTATTGTAAAAACGATCATGGTTGAACAATCGAAAATGTTAGTGCCAGGATCCACTCCAAACATGGCGGCCCCTCTGCAATATACTCCCGCTTATACACCGCCGGCCGCTGCTTATCCTTCCGACAGATATGGATTGCGAGGACGTGGCGGTGAAGGGGCGGGCCGATATAATACACCGCCGACGGTTGCACCGGTTACACCTGGGGTTGTATTCAGACCGGCTGCACCCACCGGCCCCGTTGTTTTCCAAAGCGAAAAACCACTCCACATCACACTTATGATTGATGTGGTTAAACTTAAACCTCAGCGTTAGTCATGGAGTTTTTGAAAAAACATTACGAAAAGATCCTGCTGAGCTTTGTCTTGCTTTGCCTGGCAATTACAGCGGTGTGGTTTTATATGAAGATCAACGCCGAAAAGGAAAGATCGCAACAATACATAATTACTCTTCCAAAACCGAAAGAGCTTCAACCGTTGGATTTGACCACAAACCAGGCCACTCTCCTGCGACTGCAAAATCCGCCCACCATTGAATTTGCTGGTGTGCATAATCTTTTCAATTCAGTGACATGGAAGCTCAAGCCTGACGGAACGTTCCTGAAAATTGTTCGCGAAGGTGTCGATGCACTTACCGTGACAAAAATTGTACCGCTTTACCTGGAACTTTCGTACGATAGAGCCGCCGGGACGGGCTATTGGATTGGTATGAAAAGACATTCCGTCAAGAAGCCGGCCGTTTATGCCAAGCTAAACGAGAAAAAAGAAGCTCAGGTTTTTAAAATTACAGGAGTAAAAGGCCCAGCGGAAGATCCTGAAGAACTTGTATTGGAACTGACAGAAAATCAGCAGGTGATTTCGATCTCCAAAGCAAAACCTTTCCAACGCGTCGAATCCTACGCCGCTGATCTTCGCTACGAGCCAGACAATAAGAATTTTCCCAACCAGCACGTTAACGACACTATTACTTTTGGCGGCGAGTCATATAAAATTATTGCCATCACCGATAAGGACGCTAGAGTCTCGGCAATCTCGACTGACAAACGAACGACAATTTTGTTGAAGGGCGCTAAGTAAGCCTGATATTAATTTTTAAAAACACCCTAAAAAAACCATGATCAAAGCAGTTAAATTCACTCTCGGCTTGGTGTTGTTAGTGGCCGCCTTTTCAGTGCGTGCGCAAACCAATCCCCCCCAATTCGCAGAAGAAGAAGCCGTTCGGCGTCAGGAAGCCGTCATCATTCTTCACAAAAAAGTGCTTGCCGCCCAGGACGCCCAGCGTAAAGGCTTTTTAGCGGACGCAGGAAAGTTCTATCAAGAGGCTGTATCGCTCTTCGGGAAAGTCGGCCCCGGTTCGCCAGAAGTCGAAGCCGAGAAAAAACAGGCGGTGGCCGGATTGGTGGACGTCCGTTTGCAGTTAGCTCGTGACGCGCAACGCCACGGCAATTTAGTGGACGCCAACGAGCAAGTCTCCAGCGCGCTGAAGGTTGACCCCAGAAACGAGGCATTG
>JBKJOA010000517.1:0-2796 GCA_046593365.1 Limisphaerales bacterium | reverse complement strand
TTGGATTTCAAATAATTGAGCAGTCTCAATTCAAGTTCGATGATTGCCGCTGCAGCTTTCTTTCCGGCTTCAACTCCAGGCTGATGATATGCATTGATATTAATGAGGGAGGCATAGAGTCCAACGGCACGTTCAAATAGCGCTATTAAGACACCCACTGAAAACGGGGCAATTTTTTGTATCGTTAGCGTTATCGAATCGCGATTATTCTCAAAAAGCGCCTGTCGAGTCCCTAAAAAGAAACCGTGTAAGAAATCTCCAGACGTAATTTGTGGTTCGACTTGAAGCGAATATCCATTTTGATCTTCCAAAACCTCGATAAAGGTCGCAAAAAAATTGTTTATTCCGTCTCTAAGCTGTTGAATATAAGCGTGTTGATCGGTTGAACCTTTGTTTCCGTAAACAGCGATTCCCTGATTTACGACTGTTCCGTCTAAATCCTTTTCCTTGCCGAGGGACTCCATGATCAGTTGTTGTAAATAGCGTGAAAACAGTTCTAATCGGTCTTTATACGGCAAAATAACCATGTCTTTTTCGCCTTTACCGTTACCGGCATAAAACCACATTAATGCCAAAAGGGCCGCTGGATTTTCTTTAACGTTAGATTTCCTCGTTGCTTCGTCGCAGTGCGATGCTCCACTTAACATTTCTGTCACATCAATTCCTTGGAGTGCTGCTGGCAACAAACCGACCGCCGACAATTCGCTGGTTCGTCCGCCAACCCAATTCCACATTGGAAACCGGTCTATCCACTGATTGCTTTGCGCTACTTTGTCTAGCTCGCTTCCGTTGCCGGTGATCGCGACGACGTGTTTTTCAAAGCGAAGCTCGGCTTTTTCGTAAGCCGCTTTCGCCTCCAACATGCCATTGCGGGTTTCCTTGGTTCCGCCGGATTTGGAAATCACGAGACAAAGAGTCTCGCCAAGATTTGGAATTCCCGAAATCACCTTTTCCATTCCATCGGGGTCGGTGTTATCGAAAAAATGAATCTTCATCTTGTCGCGCTTCGGATGGCCGAGCGCCACGGAAACAAACTGTGGACCGAGAGCCGAGCCGCCGATGCCGATAATCAGGAGATGTTTAAATGCGCCGCGCTCTCCGCGAATCGTTCCGTCATGAATTTTTTGCGAAAAACTTTTGATCTTCGCCAAAGTCTCATCAATCGCCGCTCTGATTTCCACATTAGGAGCCAATGAAGAATTTCTTAGCCAATAATGCCCGACCATTCGGTTCTCATCAGGATTGGCAATCGCGCCGCGTTCTAATTTATCCATCGCCGCGAACGCTTTTTGAATACGCGGCTCCATCTTCGCGAAAAAATCATCGGCGAAATTCATTCGCGAAATATCGAGCGCCAATTCGATGGCTGGATACTCCGTGTAATATTTTTGAAATCGTTCCCAGAGTTGTTGTGCTGTTTGCTTCATAAATCCAATTGGAAGTTGTGTGAAAAATTCATGCGAATTCTGCTCGTGAGAAAACGTTGCCAAACGCAATCAAAGTTTTAAATTCCCGACATGGGTCCTGCTTTAATAATTCTTATTGTCTTGGCTGGAATCGCCTTGCTCGTCGGCCTCTGGCTCATGGGAGCTTACAACAGTCTGGTTCGATTGCGTCAAGCGGTCAAAAATGCCTGGGCGCAAATCGACGTGCAACTCAAACGTCGGCACGACCTCATTCCCAATCTCGTCAACACGGTCAAAGGCTACGCGACTCACGAGAAAGGAACACTCGAAGCCGTGATGAACGCGCGCGCCAAAGCGACCAGCGTCACCCTTCCTGCCGATAAAATAAAAGCCGAAGGAGAATTGAGCGGAGCGTTGGCGCGATTGCTGGCCGTCGCTGAAGCGTATCCTGATTTGAAAGCGAACCAAAATTTTCTTTCGCTGCAAGGCGAACTCGGTTCCACGGAAGATCGCATCGCGTTTTCGCGTCAGGCCTACAACGATTCCGTCGCACAACTGAACACGGCAATCCAAACTTTTCCAACCCTTCTTATAGCGGGAATGTTTGGTTTCAAAGAAGAACCATTTTTCGAAGCGCCGACTGAGGAAAAAAATGTTCCGAAGGTGGAATTTTAATTTGGCAAAATTTCAAGGGGCGGCATTTTCGTTTCGAAACATGCGAGGGCCATACGATTTGACCGACTTGACTCGACGATTTTCCGCTGCCCGGATGTTTATGGAAATTTATTTATGAAATGGCGGGACGACGTTTTACCTTAATCACACCAATCATCTCAGTGACCGCGACCTTTAGACAATGGTTGCAAAACGATTGGTTCGCCGAGGATGTTGCAGATATTCAGCCCTAAGCTTGAGTTCAACTGTAACATCAACGCGTCAGATTTCAGCAATGGTCCGCTGTAATTTTCATTGGTTCATTAGAAGTAAAAACATCGCTGAATAGCGAATCAAGCTGAACCAATCCGTGCCAAAGCCAATCAACGGGTTTTAGTGTCCGCCCAAATTTTGTCTCTGACAACTTTTATAAGGAAGCTGGGTTTCATAAGGTTTATTCCGTTTTTTTAGCGTCAGTGCGCACGGCCAAATCCGCCAGCAATGCCGCGATTCCATCCGTATGCGTTCGCCCATCGCTTCCGTTGTAGGCATTTAACATAATCGAAAAAACCAGATGTTCTCCCCTCTTCGATGTCACGTAGCCCGAGATAGAATTCACGTAACGAATCGTCCCTGTTTTCGCGCGTAGATTTTTTTCGGCGGCAGTTCCTTTGAAACGACTTTTTAAGGTTCCATCCACTCCGGCAATCGGGAGTGAATCGTAAAACATTTCGGC
>JBKJOA010000506.1:0-12669 GCA_046593365.1 Limisphaerales bacterium | reverse complement strand
GCGCTCAAGAGTGATCCTGACCCAACAGTTCGACAGGAAGCGCTGCGGGCGTTCGTCGTTTTCTCCGATTATGATTTGCCGAAACTGGCGCTCGAACATTGGCGGGAATTTTCAGTTCAAACCCGAAAAATCGGGGTTGAAGTCATGGCGTCGCGGTCCACCTGGGCCAAGGCGTTGCTCGATGCCGTGGCGAAAGGCACCGTTTCGCGGAATGACTTTTCGGCATCCGTCATTCGCACGCTGCATCAGAGCCGCGACGAAGCCGTCCGCGACGAAGCCGATGTTGTTCTCGGCAAATTCCGCGAAACGACCGCCGACAAGCTCAAACTGATTAAGGAAAAGCGAAGAGATGTTTTGAATGGCGAACCGAACATCGTACGCGGCCACGAGCTTGCCAAAAAGACCTGTTTCGTTTGCCACAAATTTTACAACGAAGGCGCAGACGTAGGACCGGACTTGACCGGCGTCGGTCGTTCCACGCTGGAGGCCTTACTCGCCAATGTGATTGATCCCAATCAGGTCATCGGCAAAGGCTACGAAAACGTCATGGTCGAAACCAAAGATGGGCGCTCCATCAGCGGGCGAATGGTCGAGAATTCAGATTCGCAAATAAAGCTTCTGGCGACCGGTCCCGTGGAAACGGTCTTGGCGAAATCGGACATCGCTTCGATGAAGGTAAGCGAACTTTCCGTAATGCCAGAAGGTCTGGAACAAATGCCGGATGAAGATTTTCGCGACATGATCTGGTTCATCCTGAGTCCGCCGCAGGAAGGCGCATTGACGCCGGAAAAACGCAACGCATTACTTGGGAAATAAATATTGTTTTTTGCTGACCGCCTGTTCGCGGGCGAACCTTTGGAACACGTCGATTTTTATTTTGCATCAAAGGCTGTAAAATTTTCGCCTGATAATCGTAGCTGCGTTCTTAAGAAGGCGGCTGGTCAAACAATGCAAGCCGCTGAAATAACCGATTCAACATCAACTGCGGATTCATCCTGCTCGGCGGGAGGGCCACGTTGCCTTTCCGTCGATGCGCTTCGTGGCTTTGACATGTTCTGGATTGTGGGCGGCGATGTCCTGATTCGCTCGCTCCAGAAAATCCATGACTCACCTGTGACACGCGAACTTGCCGTGCAAATGGAACATTGTGACTGGGCGGGATTCCATTTTTACGACCTGATTTTTCCGCTGTTCGTTTTCATCGTCGGCGTTGCGATTCCTTTTTCCATTCCGAAAATGGTCGAGCGCGATGGCAAAGGCACTGCCGTGAAGAGAATTTTTGTCCGCTCATTCATCCTGTTCCTGCTCGGTATTTTTTACATGGGCGGCGTGGCGAACGGTTTCAAAAATGTTTATCTCGCTGGAGTTTTGCATCGCATCGCCGTCGCCTACTTTTTCGCCGCCTTGCTTTTCTGCTTCTTCAAACCGCGAACGTTGATTGCGATCATCATTCTGTTTCTTTTTGGCTACTGGGCGTTGCTGACATTTGTGCCGGTTCCGGGAATCGGCGCGGCTTCCTACGAACAAGGCAAAAATCTCGCGTTCTGGATCGACCAGAATTATCTGCCGGGGCGAAAGTTCGAAGGAACATTGCTCAGCACGCTGCCCGCCGTCGCAAATTGTTTGCTCGGAATTTTCGCCGGACTGCTTCTGAAAACAAAAAGCCTGTCCGAACAAAAGAAAGTTTATTATTTGCTGGGAGCTGGGGCTGCCAGCTTGATTCTCGGTTGGGGTTGGGCACAACAGTTCCCCATCATCAAACTTCTGTGGACGTCCACTTACGTTTTAGTTGCCTGCGGCATCAGCGCGCTTCTCCTCGGCGCCTTTCATCAAATCATCGAAGTTTGGAAATTTCAGAAATGGGCGCATCCACTCGTCTGGATTGGCATGAACGCGATTACGATTTATCTCGTCTCGGCCATTGTCGGTTTCCAGAAACTCGCGGGTCGTTTCGTAGGTGGTGACATCGCCATCGCGCTCGGTTCGGGGGCGGATTTTGTGAGAGCAATCGTCGCTCTCGCCTTGGTTTTTGCCGTGGTGCATTTTCTTTATCGTAGAAAAATTTTTCTGCGGCTCTGATCTCTCCTTGAACCGAGAACAAGAAATCTGCTTCGCTAGTTACAGATCTTGTGCAACTATAGTGACAACATTTCTTCGCAACAAAACCGGTGAAAACTAAGACCTCATTACTTCTCGTTATGGGAATTTGCCTCTGCCACACAATGGCTTTCGGCCAGCCGTCTGGATTATCCAATCGTGTCGCGAATTCAACCTTGCAAATGCCAGCCAATCCGCCGGTGTTCGGTTACGCAGTCACCAATGCGTTTGGCAGTTTAACTTTCACTGATCCCGTCGCGATTGCTACTCCACCGGGCGAAACCAACCGTCTGTTTGTTGTTGAACAACGCGGACGGATTGCCGTTATCACGAATCTCGCGAATCCGACCCGCACCGTTTTTCTCGACATCACCAATCGCGTGCTCGGTGGCGTGCCGTCCGATGAACGCGGTTTGCTCGGTTTCGCCTTTCATCCGAACTACGCCAGCAACCGGCGGTTTTACGTCTGGTATTGCGTGAACTCCAATTCGCCGGGCGTGACGAATATGCTCCACAACCGCTTGTCGCAATTCCAAACTCTTACTAATAATCCCAATCTCGCGGACACGAATTCTGAAGTCATTTTGATCAATCAATACGACGAGGCGGGCAATCACAACGGAGGCGATTTGCATTTTGGGCCGGACGGTTATCTCTATATTTCGCTCGGTGATGAAGGCGGCGGAAACGACCAATACAATAACAGCCAGCGCATCGACAAAGATTTTTTCGCAGGAATGTTGCGCATCGATGTGGATAAAAAATTCGGCAATCCTCCGCCTAATCCGCATCCGTCCATCATCACCAATGCGAGCGGCGCAAATTATTCCGTCCCGAGCGACAATCCATTTATCGGCGCGACGCAGTTCAACGGCACGAATCTAAATCCGGCGAATGTGCGAACGGAATTTTGGGCGACGGGACTTCGCAATCCGTGGCGGTTCTCTTTTGATTCGGCCAACGGAACTCTGTTCTGCGGCGATGTCGGGCAAGGCGCGCGCGAGGAAATCGACATCATCACCAAAGGTGGAAATTACGGATGGGTCTATCGTGAAGGATTTATTGCCGGACCGAAAACCGCGCCAATAGGTTTTGCGCATCTAAATCCGATTCTCGACTATGGTCGCGGCACAGGAACAAATCAAGGTATCTCAGTCACGGGCGGAGTTGTTTATCGCGGCGCGCAAATTTCGCAACTCTACGGCGCTTACATTTATTCGGATTACAGTTCAGGAAATATTTGGGCGACACGGCCCAACGGCACCAACGTCGTTCCATTCGAGCGGCTCACCGGAAATATCCACATCGCTGGATTTGGGAGCGATCCGCGTAATGGCGATGTTTTGATGGCTGATCAAAATTTGGATACGATCCGGCGCCTCGTTTACAGCACAAATGTGTCGGGCACGCCACTTCCAGCGACGCTCATCGGCACTGGAGCTTTTGCAGACGTGGCAACGCTTACGACTAATCCGGGAATAGTTCCTTACGAAGTGAACGTTCCGTTTTGGTCAGACAATGCGAAAAAAACGCGCTGGTTTTCCGTGCCAAACACGAACTTGACGATCGCGTTTAATCGCACGAACAACTGGCAATTTCCTACCGGCACAGTCTGGATCAAGCATTTCGATCTTGAATTAACGAATGGCGTTCCGGCTTCCGCGAAACGATTAGAAACGCGGTTGATCGTGAAAAATTCCAACGGGATTTACGGCGTGACCTATCGCTGGGGAAATTCTCTGACGAACGCGACCCTCGTTCCTGAAGAAGGAATGGACGAGGCATTCGCGATTAACGACGGCGGAAATATGCGCACGCAGGTCTGGCATTATCCGAGCCGCAGCGAATGTTTGACTTGCCACACGCCCGTCGCGGGATTGGCGTTGGGCTTCAACACGGCGCAACTCAACCGCGATTTTGATTACAGCGGAATAACCGACAATCAGATTCTTGCGCTGAATCATGTCGGATATTTTTCAAGTTCGATTTCCAACCTGAACACGCTTCCCGCATTGGCTCACGCGACGAATTCCGCTGTCAGCACTGAGTATCGCGTCCGCTCTTACCTCGCGGCGAACTGTGTGCAATGTCATCAACCGGGCGGCTCCGCGCTGGGGACCTGGGACGCGCGCATCACAAATCCATTGTCCGCTTCCGGAATTCTCAACGGCGGCTTGATCAATAATCTTGGCGACACGAACAATCGAGTGATTGTGCCGAATGATTTGACGCATTCGGTTTTACTCACGCGCATTTCGATCAGCGGTAGTTCGCGCATGCCACCGCTCGCCTCGTCACTCATTGATACGCAAGCGGTAAATTTAGTGTCTGCCTGGATTACGAATGCATTGGCGAATTATCAAACGTACCCGCAATGGCAGTTGGCCCAATTTGGTTCGACCAATGCGCCCCTCACCGGAGCGACGGAAGATTTCGACGGAGATCGTTCGTTGAACTATCAGGAATATTTGCTCACAACCAATCCGACGAACGCGGCGGATTTCTGGAAGATTTCTGCGAGCCTGGAAAATGATTCTGTGGGAATTCGTTTCGATCAAGTTGCCAATCGCGGATTTGAAGTGCAGGTCACGACTAATTTGCAGCCGGTTAATTGGAATCCGTTGGATGTTCCAGCAAACCGCCCGTTGTTTTCCGTAACGAATATTCCCATATCGGTTCCCGATTTGATCGAAGGCAATTCCAAGTTTTATCGTGTCCGGGTTTTCGAACCGTAAACCCGAATTAGAATGAAAACCTTGCGCCGAGAGATGGACTTACGGATGCGACAGACGGAAAAATAAATTTCCCGTTGGCGAAGTGATGGTGATGCTCTTGTTTGTGCCGTCGTCGGGAATGGTGAAAACGTTGACCGGCCAATGGGCTGTCGTTGTAGTTACGAGTGAATTCGGGACTTATTATCGTGCGCGCAAAGCCATTTATGAAGCTTGCCAGATTTGCATCGTCCAGTTACCAACGCGCTGTGAAAGTTTCATCCATGGGCCGAAGAAAATTTTTGCAAACAACCTCCGTCGCGACGGCGGCAACTGCGTTGGGCGTTTTCACTGCCACCGCGCAAAATAGGAAAGCTAATTGGCCGATCGGCTGTTTCAATCGACCGTGGGTTAACGAGACGAAAGGCTGGAACTTTGATGTCGCTTTGGATGGAATCAAAGCAGCGGGTTACAAAGTGACTGGATTGCTGACCCGCACGAAAAACGAACCGTTCATCGGCTCGGATGCGACGCCTGAATATCTGGCGGATTTAAAAAAGAAAATCGCCGCGCGCGGGCTGAAAGTGAACATGGGTGCTCTTCGCACCAAGAATGATTTGCCGTTGCCCGAGCAGATTAAGGATGTTCGCCAACAGATTGATAACGGGAAATTGGTGGGTGTGGATTTCTTACTGACGTTTGGGGTGGATAAGGCGGAGCATTACGAAAATTATTACAAGCTGATGGCTGATGGGGCGGCGTATGCGCAAGAACGCGGCATCAAGCTGGTCCTGAAACCGCACGGCGGTGGCAGCGGTGCGTCAGAGGAGATTCTTCGCTGCATGGAAAAGGTGAAACATCCCAACCTCAAGGTTTGGTATGACGCAGGAAACATCATTTATTACACTGGCAAGGATCCGCTGGAACAATTGAAACCGATTGCACAGCATGTGACCGGTTTTTGCGCCAAGGATTGCGAGAAGCCGAAGGGAAATGTGATGAGGAATTTCGGCACGGGCAAAGTGGATTTTCGCGCGGTTTTTACTGAATTGAAGAAGGCGGGATTCAATGGGCCGGTGATGGTCGAATGTTGCGAACTGGGCGACACGCCAGAAATCATCGCCGCCAACGCCAGGAAAAATCGCGAATTTCTGGAGCAGCTTTTCGCTTCGCTCTGAGTCGATGCCCGCTCAAACAAAGTCGTTCAAGAATTTCTTCCTAGCTTTTGCAGTGAAGCACTGCGGGCTTTGTTTCCATTATTAGTTCCAATCCTTCGCGAGCGGCTTCGACAATCAAATCGCTTTTTCTCGCGGTGACCTGTTCGCGGGCGCTGGCGACCATGCGTGAAATTTTTTCATCATTGTGATCGGGATCATGGTGAAAGAGGAAAAGCCGCTTCACTTTGGCGTCGATCGCGAAGGCAACCGAATCATCGACACAACTGTGGCCCCATCCGATGTGGGTTTTGTATTCGGCGGCGTCATATTGCGCATCCAGGATTAAAACATCCGCGCCTTGCGCAAACAGCGCGAACCGCTCGTCCTGCACGCGGGCAAAATTCTCTTCTTCTTCGGAGATTTGCCCGGACTGTTCCAAACGCATTCGTTGAAAGAGTTCAATGTCGGTCATGTAACAAATTGATCCTGCGGAAGTAAAAAGACGATAGCCCGTGCAAATTCCAGGATGATTCAGAAAGATGGCCTGCACCCGAACTTGACCCACGCTGAAGGTTGTATCCTTGAGTTCCCGAATGGAGATATTGCCCGGCATTTCTGCCATGCTGACCGGGAAATAGGAGCTTTCCATTTGCGATGAGAGAATATTTTCCAAACCTTTTCGCGCACCTTCAAAGCCGAGGATTTTGATTTGATTATTGGGATTGTAGGCCGGGCCGAAGAAGGGGAACCCCTGAATATGATCCCAATGCGTATGCGAAATGAGCAGGGTGACGCTAATCGGGTTCTCCTTAAATTCCTGGTTCAACGTCAAGCCCAGCGGGCGAATGCCGCTGCCAGCGTCGAGCACAATTATTTCCCGATCAGTCCTCACTTCAACACACGATGTATTTCCTCCATAAAAAACCGTGTCCACTCCTGGAGTTGGAATGGAGCCGCGCACGCCCCAGAATTTCAGCCGCGTCGGAGCAGGAGAAATGCCGGGTGAAGGGCCTGCCTGGATTGACGCGTTGTCGCTGCCATTTCCCGTAACGCGATCAAGAAGGGTAAGGAGTTCGTTTGGCATGATTGGTTTTACGAGATATTCGTCCGCGCCGGATTCCAGCGCATTGAGTCGATCCGTGGAATAAGCGCTTCCCGTAGTGACAAAAATTTTGGTTTTGGGCAGGTGCTCCTTTTGCGCGCGTAACGAACGACAAACCTGAAACCCATTGCAGCGCGGCATGAGCAAATCGCAAAGAACAACCTCGGGCCGATGCTCCATGGCCAGTTGCAAACCGATTTCGCCATCTTCGGCTTGCAAGACGTGCCACCCGCTGTCGATCAACAAATGCGACAGCGCTTCCCGAAACGCCATGTCATCATCGATCAGCAAAACGGTTTTCACCCTGCTACAATTTCAGTTTCAAAGAAAAAGACAAGCCGTTCGTGGCGAAGGGTTAATGCGCCCGATAATCGAGCCACCTTTGTTTGATGCACAAAAACGGCTATTCGCCCAGAAATTCGCCAATCGGTGCCAGAGGTTTGAAGTGATCGCAAAATATTTTTAACATCATCAACATGGGAATTGAAAGGAGCGCGCCGGGAACTCCCCATATCCATGTCCAAAAAATCAGTGAAATAAAAATCATCACGGGATTCAAGGTCAGTCGTTTGCCGAGAATCATCGGCGTAAAAAAATTGGATTCCACAGCATGGAGCACGAGATAAATTATGGGGGGAAGCAGAGCCTGGCCAAGTGTGTCAAAAGTGACGAGGCCGGCAAACAACAGCACAGCCACTCCGGTAATCGGTCCAAAGTAAGGAATAAAATTGAGCAAGCCAGCGACGACACCCCACAAAATCGGATTGGGCATTCCGACCAACATGACCGCCAGTCCAACGAGCAGGCCAAGCCCTGCATTGATCATGGTGATCGTAAACAGGAACGTGGAGATGTTTTGCTGTAGTTCGTTTCCAATTTCGACCGCTTTCTTTTTGTCATGCAAAGTGGGAAGCACTTTGACCATTTTCTGCATAAACAAATCGCCCGCCGCGAGAAGGAAGTAGAGCAGGACAATCGTTTCCAGCGCGCCCGCCAAAAAGCTCGTGGTATAGCTCAACAGATTCTCAGTCAGGTGCGGTTTTCTTACCTCGACTTGAGGTGCCTTGTTCGTGTCTTCCGATTGCGTGATGTTTTCAACCGTCGCGGCTGCCTGCGTTAATTTTGCTGCTGGACGAAGCAGGCGGCGGATTTTCGTTTCCAATTTGCGCGTAGTTTCCGGCGCTTTTGTCACCCAATCGGTCGCTGGTTGAGTGAGTTGCGAAACGGCAAGGCCGAGAATTCCAAAAAACACCAGCATGACAATAATTGCGCCAAAGGTTTCGCGGATTTTGATACGCGCGAGTAGTCGCACCACGGGTTTCAATAAAAAATTGAGGAGCAAAGCGAGGACCACCGGCATCAAAAAAGGGCGCGCGAAATGAATCAAATAAATAATTCCAATTAAGAAAATTCCCAGGATGGCGAGCGGCACGGTTGCGCGGGTTCGATTCAAAAAGTCAGTGAGATCCGTCAACGCCGGAGGAGGCGAAACTTCAACCTTGGCTTCGATCGGAGCGGTTCCTTCGACCTTTATTTCAACGGTTTCGGATGACATAGCAGTGGTCGGAAGCCGACCACCAAGAAAAACTGAAGATTGCCTGCCTCCCTGTAAATCAGGGGAACCACTGTTCGTATTTCTGATTTGCGCTCCGAAAAATCGCACGTAGGTTTCGGACATGAAATTTAGCCGTGGAATCACGTTGGGTTTATTCCTCTCGCTCGTTTTGCTGACGGGTTGCAGCAGCACTTACTATTCTGCGATGGAAAAATTTGGGGTTTACAAACGCGACTTGCTGAAAAAACGAGTTATCGCCGCGCGCGATGATCAAAAGGAAGCGGGCCAACAATTCAAAGATGCATTGACGCGGTTGAAAGAACTTTACGGTTTTAAAGGCGGAGATCTGGAAAAAGTGTACGACTCTTTGAAAAACGATTTTGATAAATCCACCGCCAAAGCAGATTCGGTTCGTAAACGGGTCAAGGAAGTTGAAACCGTTGCCAGCGATTTGTTCGCAGAATGGGAAAACGAATTGAAAGAAATTTCCTCTGAAAAGCTGCGGGAGAAAAGCCGGACGCAGCTTCGCGAGACCCGCAATCGTTATGAAACGTTGCACGAGGCTTTGAAACGCGCCGAGAAAAGTATGGATCCGGTTCTCAATCAATTCCGCGATCAGGTTTTGTTTCTCAAACACAATTTGAATGCACAGGCGCTTTCCTCGTTGCAAAAGGAAGCGCTGAATATTCAGGATGATATTTCAAAACTGCTGGGTGAAATGGACAGATCAATTCGTCAGGCGGACAGTTTTATCAGCGCGTTACCTTGATTTCTCAGCGGCTTTTTGCTTCAGGCTATTCAGCGCCAGCAAGGCCGCATCGCTTTCCGCGAGCTTTTTACTTTTGCCCTTGCCGCGCGCCAGCTCCGTTCCGGCATGTCGAACGACGCATTCAAAATCACGGTCATGTTCGGGGCCAATCGTCGAAATGATTTCGTATTCAGGCGCGTCCGGAGAATTGGCTTGAAGCAATTCCTGCAATTCACCTTTGGGATTTTCCAGGTTGGGAATGGTATTCAGCTCGCCAAACGCATCGGCAAAACAGCGCAGGACAAATTCGGTAGCCGCCTCAAATCCACCGTCAAGAAAAATGGCGCCAATCAATGCTTCAAATGCGTCAGCCAACGCCGAGGTTCGTCCACGCCCCCGGTTCGCTTTCTCGCCTCGACTCAAAATTAAATATTCATCCAAACCGATTCGCTCCGCTTGTTGCGCCAAGGTTCGCCCGTTCACCATTTGAGCTCGCGCCGTGGAAAGCGGCCCTTCGTTGTATTGCGGAAATCTCAGGTAAAGCTCGCGCGTGAGGACGAGACCCAAAACGGAATCGCCTAAAAACTCGAGGCGCTGGTTGGTTTGAACTTCAGACCCAAGTTCGTGCGCAACGGATGGATGCGTGAGGGAGAGCCGAAGCATCTCCACATTCTTGAACGTGTAGCCGAGTTGCGATTGAAATTGATCGAAGTCAGCCACAAGTTTCAGTGAACTGAATTATTATTTGTCAATCGTTTGCGGAGTGGCTTCTTCAACTGAAATCTGAGTTGCCATGATTGCTTCATGAACACTTGCGTCAGCCGACGCGGCTACAGGAGAATCCAATCCATTTTCCAGCAGGTAGGCCACGTCACGTTGCACTTGATCAAGCTGATTCAACTGAAGTTTCGGGTCGGTAATGGTAAAAAAATCCCCAGTTTTGGGTTGTTCGTAAATAAAAATGCGCTCCCCCTCGCGCTTGAATTGTTCCTTAATTTTCAGCAAGCGTTTGCGCTCCAGCATGACTGCGAGAATATAGCACACGGCGCCATGTTTCGGATCGTTCAGCTCGATCAATTTCCGCAACAGTATTTCGGCATTTCCTTTTTCGATCGCTTCCGGCGGAGCGGAGGGTGGCGCTTCATAAAAACCTTGCCAGCGTGAAATGACATTTTTTTTATCGGTCCCGCCTTCCGAAAATTGCGATTTCCAACAGGAATCACAAACATCCAGACGTCTCAACTGGCCTTTCTCGTCGAACAGCAGGGTGTGGTAGAGCTGTTTGTCAGCAAAATGTTTCTCGCAGGCCTGGCAGGCGTGAGCGCGGGATTGGATATTCCATTCGTTCATGATTGTCGCGGGGTATGATTCAAATTAAGGATGTTGAAAACAAGTTCAACTTTCGGCAAATCACGAGTTGCAAATTTTTCAAAAAAGTTTTTTTTCAAGAAAATACATTGAGCGCGAATGGTCTCTACTTTGTCAATTTCAAGAGGAGAAAAGGCCAAAAAACTCGACGGATTGGAAGTGAAGCGAATTTTTTTTAAGAATTTTGCTGGCGCATTTGCGGCTTTTCGTCGATAAGCGCAGCCGCATTTAGTCAAATCAATGCAGTGAAAGCTGTTTGAAAACGGTCGAATGTTGCGAAACCCTGGAAAAATCGGCTTTATACCGAGTTTTGGCCCAAATCGAGGCCTCAGGGAAAAGATTATGAGGAATATTTGTGCAATCCGAAAATTGATGTATGGTGTGCCCGTCATTCTTCTGAGATTGCGGTTTTCGATAGCTCAGCGTTGAGCGAACGCGGGTTCCAAGAAAGAGAATTGGTTGGCGGAAAAACCACCCTGAAAAGGGTCGCTCATGTAGTGATGTGGATTTGATAGCGACGGAAAAGATTAAAATATGTTGAAACGGACGGCTCGAAAATCATCGGCTCGGTTGAGTGCCAAATCATCTGCTCGCGCAGAAGTGGCCTCGCCAAAAACACAACCCGGGGTCGATCTCTCCGCGAATGGCGCGCGGCTGCACCCAGACATCGATGTGGCGACCAAACTCAAGGAACTCATCCACCTTGCGCAAGAACAAGGTTTTCTGACCTACGACGATATTAACGACGCGCTACCCGATGAATTGATCGCCGCCGATGATCTGGACGCGATTTATAGCAAGCTTCGGGAACGCGACATCGAGATCGTCGAAAGTGCGGAAGCGCGACGCACCAAACCGCAACCCGCTGCCGAAGCGGAAGAAGTCGAAGAGGAAACCGGTCGCCTGGATATTTTGGATGACCCGGTTCAGATGTACATGAACCAGATGGGCAAAACTCCTTTGCTCAGCCGTGAACAGGAAGTCGAGATTTGCAAGCGCATTGAAGCCGCCGAGGACGAAGCCAAGCGTTTGATGTTTCGATTCGGTTTTGCGGCCAAGGAACACATTACCCTTGCGGGCAAACTACTTTCCGACCCACCGCAGGAACGTTTTGATCGCGTCGTTGCCGACAAAAAATTGGGCTTCCGCGAAAATCATTTAAAAGATCTTAAAAAGCTGATCAAGAAAGTTCGCGCGCTCGACGCCCGTCTCGATGGAAAGTATGCCGAATGGGCCAAAGCCAACGCGAAGGGTAAAGGTCAAAAACTCGCGGGGGAAATCGAAAAGCTCAGTCTAAAAATGGCGATGATCTTTCCGGCGTTCCATTATCGCCCGAAGTTCGCGGAAGATTTGACCTCCGTGGCAGGCAACATTCACGAGCTCATTCACACCAGTCTGACTCATTTGACGGCTCTGCGGAAGCAGCGCAAATGCGCGAGCCAGCAAACGTTGATCGCGGCCGAGGAAGTGAAAATTGCCAACCTGGAAAAACTGTTGCGCATGCCGCACCCGGAATTTTTTCAAGCCTTCACGAAATTGAAACGCGCAGAGCAGGACGCGCAAAAAGCCAAAACGCACATGGCGGAAGCAAATTTACGCCTGGTCGTTTCAGTCGCAAAAAAATACATGAACCGAGGCCAGTCGCTGCTTGATTTGATTCAGGAAGGCAACATCGGCCTGATGAAAGGCGTCGAGAAATTCGAGTATCAACGTGGCTACAAATTTTCCACCTATGCCATCTGGTGGATTCGGCAGGCGATCACTCGCTCGATTGCCGATCAGGCGCGCACCATCCGCATCCCGGTGCACATGATCGAGATCCTGAACAAACTTTGGCGCACGGAAAAACAACTCCTGCAAGAGTTTGGCCGTGAAGCGACGCCCGAAGAACTAGCGGACGAGATGCACATGTCCGCACAACGCATCCAGGC
>JBKJOA010000276.1:0-3470 GCA_046593365.1 Limisphaerales bacterium | reverse complement strand
GCGTTGGGCGGCGGACAGATTGCGCCAGAATTTATTGAAGAGAAATTGCGGAGCCAGTGCATTCCTCGACGATGCCAACGCGGTGATTGCTTCCTCGGCGACCTCGGTTCGATCGTTTCCAATGTTGACAAGAATTCCTTCAAGTTCATTGGCACCCAGTTCGCGAATTGTTCCAAGCGCCAAAATGATTTCGGCATCCGTCAGTTTGGGCGTCCCTGAAACCAACACTTCATTGATGAGACTTTCCATTTTAGAAAGCTTGAAACTGGAAGTGAGACGCAACGTCAACTTCCGCGCGGAAGCATTGCCCGACCAAAGCGCCGTGGCAGTGTCGATGAGGATCGGTTTCAGTTTCGTCGCGTCGAACCGGTTACGAACATTCAGCAGCGCTTCGAGCGTAGCGTCTCGATTGCCCGGATTTTCCAAAGCCGCTTTCAATGCATCACCAACACCCGGCTCATCCACAAATTCCGCGAGTCTCAACACTTCTTCTTCTCCTGGTGGTCGCGACAGCGAGGGAAGCAACTTCGCAACGCGCGCCGCGCTCGGTTTTGGTTCCAGCGCGAGTGTGGCGAGCAAGCGGTTCTCAATCGGCAACGACTTCGCTTCATCTGAATCAAGCCAGGGCAAAAGAACAGCCGGGTTTTGTTCAAGAAAAAGTCGAACCAGGTAACGTTCGAACTCACGCTCATAAGCCTGGCCAACTTTGATCGGTTTGCCGGTTTGCGTGCTCTTGCCCATCGGTTCTGCCAGCGGTGCGGCGGCGAAGCGAACCAGAAGGGGCAGGGCGCGGTTTTGAAGGAGAACAGCCGTCGCGGAGTCGGACGATAAAGCGAGCGGGCGTAAAAGTTGCGCCGTTGTTTTGATGACTTCGGAACGCACTTCAGGATCAGGATCTGTAGCGGCTTTGTCCAAAGCGTCGAATAACTCCGACCAATGCTTGCTTTCGCCTGCAACGGAAAGCGGTCGGACGCCCAGCATCCGAATCACTTCTCGACGGATATTGCGATCCGTGTCTTGAAGCATGACTCGCGTGATTTTCAGATAAGCCGCGCCTTTCCCGAAGGGTTCGCTTTGATCCAAACCTTCCATAGCCCATAACGCGCCGATTCGCCTCGCTGCGGATTGCGATTTGTCAGCGACAATCGACTTCAGCTTAGGCGCGAGCTCAGTGAGATGGCGGTCGGTGATTGCCTGCCACGCGAGATGGTGTTGAGCGATCGAGGCATCGCCCAATTTCGCAAGCAACTCTTTGCTGCTGAGCTTTGTGAAGTCCGGCGTATTGAATGGTTTCTGCGCGCTGTGTTTCACGCGCCAAATGCGGCCACGCTTTTTATCTCGATCCGCATGGTTTCGAGGCACCTCGTTATGTGAGATAATTTTGTTATACCAATCCACGATGTATAGACAGCCGTCGGGACCAAAATGAATCGACACTGGCCGGAACATTTCGTCGCTTGATTGGATAAAATCAGGAAGTTTTTGATAACGAAAGCGCGTGCCGTCGCGGGTGATTTTGATGGCCTGAATTTTACGCGTGATTGGATTCGCGACATACATCACGTCAGCGTAAGCCTCCGGCCAAACTGATTTGTCGGAAAGCGCCAGTCCGCTCAAACCCGTTCCGCCCATTTGAAAATCAGGAGCCGTGCCGGGAAATTCCGGCGCGTAACTTTTCCATTGTCCACCGGAGCAACCGGGATAGTTCGCATATTCATGAAACGGCATGACCGGATAACCAAAGTCGTTCGCCTCCTGAATAAAACATTCGCCTTCCGCCGTCAGAACCAAACCCCAAATGTTACAAGGTCCTTGCGAGGTGATGTCGAAATCCGACCCATCATAGCGAAAACGCGCCATCCGTGTTTGATCAAATTGTTTCTCCGTTCCGCGCGTGGTTCGAACTTTGCCGTAATTGAAAGCCCCTTGAGCCATCCAAATCCAATTGCCTGGCCCGCGTGTGAATTGGTGTGGAAACAAATGTGAATCCTGCACGCCAAAACCGCTCAGAATCACCTCGCGTTTGTCGGATTTTCCATCGCCGTCTGTATCACTCAGAAAAGCGATGTCAGACCCGTGTTGAACATAGACTCCATTTTTATAAGGAAGAATTCCGAGTGGGATCGCCAGTCCTTCAGCAAAAATGCGCGGCGTCGGCGAATAACCAGTGGGAGATTTCGAGTCGCGATCAAAGATGAGCACTTTGTCCTTCGCGCGACTCGCGTAAAGCTCTTTGGCGGCGGCAGGATTTTCGTTTCCATCCACCGGATATTCGAGCGCGGTCATGCTCCACAGGCGGCCTTGCGTGTCCCAATCGACAGTAATGAATTTTCCGATTCCCTCTGACTCGTTGGCAACCAGTTCGATTTCAAATCCTGGGGGCAGAGTGAATGCTGTCCGCTCTTCTTCCGGCGAGCGGGGCAAACTATTCTCGCTTTTCTTTGGTTCAGGCGCGCCAAAAAATTTCTTATTCGCCGAGGTCGGCGCAAGTTCTTCCACGGTGATGTCTTTGACCTGCACCAAAGCTTTACCGCCACCGTGAACCTGAATTCCGAATTTTCCCCAATCCGGAATGTTGGCCTCGTTCTCGATGTAATCGGCGCCTTGCACGCCATTGATCCAAGTAGTGATGCGATTGCCCTCGGCGCGGATCACGTAATCATTCCAATCCTGACGCTTGAGCACCGGTTCGAGCGCGCCCATGTCGGATTGCGCTAAAACTTTGTTGCGCCGCGACTCGTCATAAACACAACCCCACCAGGTCGGGTCGCCGAAATCACATTGATAGCCGGCCATTTCGGAGTCGTTCGGAACGCGCTGCGAGCGAATCTGAAAGCCGCTGTTGAGAAAACCTTCGGTGCCGGTAAGTTTGATTTTCAGTCGAACGATGAAGTTGGTGTAATCTCTTTTGGTCGCAAGAAACTCGTTTCGCTTCACCTGCTCCGTGAGTGAACCGCCCGTGAGCGCGCCCTCTTCCACGCGCCAAAAATCTTTTAACCCTTCCCAACCATCCAGCGAACGTCCGTCAAAAAGCGGCCTGGCTTTTTTGCCCGGCGACGGAACCGGTTCGGCGTGTGCCGCTGGCCCCATCCACGTTAAAGAAAGAGCGGCGAAACAAATTATCTTTGAGAGCGACATGGTCTTATGGTGTCTGTCAGTTCGCCACCACGGCAATATCTTTTGTGCCACCAAGCTGAGGTTCGGTCGAAATGGAAAACTACATGCGTGTGTGAATAAATTTGCACACGGCGCGGGGCGCATGGAAGCAGTTTGAATCTTGCGCTCCTGAACTGTGCTAATTCAATTCCGGCAGTTTGATTCGATTGGTCGCCATCCCGGTTTTTGGAATGATTTCGGAACGCAATCGCTTGCTACTGACCTGTTGAACGCTGCCGTCGCCAAGTGCGATGTCGCCCTGTTTCAAATGGATTTCGTCGGTGAATTTTACGGTTTGCTTCTTGGTGAGTTCA
>JBKJOA010000234.1:0-3657 GCA_046593365.1 Limisphaerales bacterium | reverse complement strand
ACAAACGGTTGCCGACCGTGCTTGAGTGGGAATATGTCGCCACCGCCAGTGCCACACGCGGTGATGGCGAAAACGACGCGGAATTTCAGAAACAAATTCTGGCGTGGTATTCCATCCCGTCACCAAAAACCTTGCCGAACATCGGAACGGGGCCGCCGAATATTTGGGGTGTGCAGGATTTGCATGGACTCGTCTGGGAATGGACGGGAGATTTTTATTCTGCTCTGGGCAACACGGGATTGAACGAGGAATTTTGCGGCGGCGCCGCTAAAGATGCAAAAGATCGCAGCAACTACCCGGCCTTCATGCGGTTCGGTTTTCGCAGCAGCCTTCAAATGAATTACACCGTCCACAATCTGGGTTTTCGTTGCGCAAAGGATGTTGAAGAAAGTCAAAAGTGAAAAATGAATCGTGATCCTGATTCCACCGTGTCGTCCGAAAAATCCCTGCCGACACAGAAGCAAATAGTGTTTTCGGCTCGTCAGTTTACTCAAAAATTAAAATGAAAAGATTACTTATCGTTGTCGCAACTCTTCTCGCCTCCCAATCACATTTGACGGCGCAGGGAAGCGGAACCAGCACAACCTTGCTCAATGAATGGTTGCGCAAACAATCGCCTGCGCTTGAGCCGTGGGATTTGGGCGGGCAATTTCGGTTCCGGCTCGAACATAAAGAAAATTTCGCCACACCGGGGAGAGGCATCGTCGATTTTCAGGAACGAGGCGGAAACGAAGACAATACGTATTTTTTGTTTCGGGAAAAATTTCACGTCGGCTACAAAACGGATTGGCTGACGATTTACGGCGAGGCGCGCGACAGTCGGACCGCGAGCGACGAACGCAAGCCGCATCCCGAAACCGATCCGCTCGATCTGCATCAAGCTTTTTTGGTTCTTGGCCAGGCCACGGAATTTCCCTTCACATTAAAAGTTGGACGCCAGGAATTATCTTACGGCGACGAACGGCTCATCGGCGCGTTTGATTGGAGCAACATCGGTCGCGTGTTTGACGCCGTGAAGTTGCGTTACGAAACCCCGGATATCTGGATCGATGCGTTCGTCAGCCGCGTCGTGCTTCCAGATCCCCACGAATTCAACGAGGCCAACGATTACGATTTCTTTTCTGGAATATACGCGTCGAGCAAAACAATTGTTCCGAGAAATGAACTGCAAGGTTATCTGCTCGCGCGAAATGTCAGTCCCAATTCTCCCACGGCAATCGGCGCTGGTTTACCCGCATTCATGACCGGCGCTTCGGCGCGCGACATCTACACGCTGGGGTTGCGCATCAAGTCATTGCCGGGCGAATTTGGCCCGTGGGATTACGACTCCGAACTGGCGGGTCAACGGGGCAATTTTAAATCGGGAGCGGGGCGGCGACTGAAACACGAAGCTTTCGCGGCGCACGCGGCGGTCGGTTACACCTTTACCAACGCCTTTGGCAAACCGCGCTTTGGACTCGAATATAATTATGCTTCGGGCGACGGCGATCCAACCGACGGGAAGCATGGAACCTTCGACAATTTATTTCCGACCAACCACAAATTTTACGGCAACATGGATTTTATTTCCTGGCAAAATATCCACAACGCCCGTTTGGCCAGCTCGGTGAAGCCGTTCAAAGATCTGACGCTCACCGCTGATTATCATGCGTTCTGGCTCGCGGCGGATAGCGACTTTTTTTATCAAGCCAGCGGCGCACCGCGCAATTCAGGCGGTTACGGAATCAAGGCCAATGAGGGAAGTTATATCGGTTCCGAAGTTGATTTTATCGCCAGTTACAACGTCTGCAAAGGAGCAGCGATGCAGGCGGGCTACGGACATTTCTTCGTGGGGAATTATGTGAAAAAATCTTTGTCGGCAACCAGCGGTGCCACGGACGCAGACTGGGTTTATTTACAAATGATACTGAATTTTTAAAGGGTGTTTCCGACCTCGACGAGAATTGGAAGGGAGAAATGTTACGAATAAAAAAAATGCGAGTTACGCTAAAGGACGTTGCCAAAGAACCCTTTCGTGTCTTCTTTCCCGCTGGAGTCATCGCCGGAATTATCGGCGTGGCGCTCTGGCCACTTTACTTCTGGGGCGTCACGGAATTTTATCCCGGTCAAATTCACGCGCGCATCATGGCGTGTGGTTTGTTTGGCGGATTTATTTTTGGATTCCTCGGCACGGCGATGCCTCGAATGTTGTCCGCGAATCCGTTGCGCGTCACCGAGGTGATTCCATTGCTGTTGCTCCACATTGCGATGGTGATTTCATTTGCGTTAGGAAAAGTTTTCTCCGGCGATGTTTTGTTTCTATCGGCGCTGTTAGGATTTCTGGCGTGTTTGGCAATTCGCGCCAGCAAACGCAAGGATACGCCGCCGCCAGGATTTGTCCTTGTCGGACTGGCGTTGCTCTGTGTGCTGTCAGGCGCAATTCTCGCCGTCATCCAGAATTTTCGAGAGGTGGAAACGTTCTGGATCACGCTGCAACGGCTCCTTATGTATCAAGGATTTGTTCTGCTCCCGATTCTCGGCATCGGCCCGTTCATCCTACCGCGCTTTTTTGGAATGCCGAACAAACACGATTTTCCAGAGATGCTGGTTCCTTCCAAAGATTGGACAAAAAAAGCGCTTCTCGCTCTTACCGTTGGAATCATCATCGTCGGTTCATTTTTCATGGAAGCAAAAGGCTGGCCTCGTTCTGCGCACGGCGTTCGTTTCGCGGCAACGCTGTTCTACCTTTTTCTCGAGATGCCGTTTCATCGTGCGCCAAAAACAAACAACCCATTCGGCTTGGCGATACGCCTTGCGTTTCTTGGCGTTCTCGCTGGATTTCTCGCCGTCGCATTTTTCCCCGCGTATCGCGTTTCGCTTTTGCACCTCGCGCTGGTTGGCGGATTTGCCGTCGTCACGTTCGTGGTCGCGACGCGTGTCGTGTTCGGCCACAGCGGAAACATCGCGCTGCTCAAAGGCCGCAATCGCTGGCTGCTCATTGCCGTCGGAATGATGCTGATCGGCATAGCGACGCGCATGAGTGGCGATTTTTGGCCGATGCTCATGCAATCACATTACATTTATGGCGCGATTCTTTGGATCGCCGGCGTAGTGCTTTGGTCCGTTTATGTTCTTCCGAAAGTCCTGATTGCCGACAAGGAAGACTGATCGAAGACCAGATTGCGTGAGCTTGCGTGTGAATGGCGGCATAACAATTCCATCCGAGCGACGTGACCTGGACTAAATTAAGAAACAAGTTCGTACGATACGAACGCAACAAACGAAGTTTAATAAAAGAGAGACACAATCATGACCCAAAAAACTTTCACCATGCTTTTGCTTGGGGTCGCCCTATTCGTGGTTCAAGAGGCGCGAGCGGCAAATCCGCGTCAGCATCATCTGCATGGAGTCGTTCAATCCGTTGATGTGGCGGCGAATTTACTCACGGTGCAGAAATCCGGTAAAGAGGAACCGTTTGTTTTTAAGTGGAACGCGAGCACGCACTTTTGGGATGGGAAGGAGCCAGTCGAACCCGGAAGCCTGAAAGCTGGGCAGGGGGTGTCCGTGTCGTACCGCGTCCGACCGGGACGTTTGGAGGCGTCGCGAGTCGAGGTGCGGCGTGCGAACAACGCTCGGGAAAATGGTTCCGCCAAGGGCGGGGCCAATGATTTGATGAGG
>JBKJOA010000214.1:0-4665 GCA_046593365.1 Limisphaerales bacterium | reverse complement strand
AACGACCTCCACGCGACGATTCTGCATTTGCTTGGCATGAACCACGAAAAGCTCACCTTCCGCTACAGTGGCCGCGACTTCCGCTTGACCGACGTGGCCGGTGAGGTGGTCAAGGCTGTATTGGCCTAAAGCTATCCGCATTGCTGCGCCAATAAGAGCAAGTATCAACCCGAACTCCGAAGTTGGGTAGCGCACGCGGCCCGCGTGCTGGCTTGGGCGGCTCGCCCAAGCTTCGTTCCACACTTCCATCCGAAATCACTGGTGGCAAAAAGTTTGTGAGATGAAATTTTCGGTGGGCCACCGAAAATCGCACGCCAGCGGCGTGCGCTCCCCGGATTTCATCGTCCCTCATGTTCCCAGCTTCGGAATTCGGGATCAAAAGAACTCAAGCTGACACCAACGTCCTTTGAGGGGCAATGATCGCGCTCGTGGAAGCGTTTGAACTACTTCTGCTTAACTGGTGCTGCACGCGGAAAAGCCGCTAGTACCCCTGGGCTATTTGAGCTTGGCACTCGTCCGATCCTGCAACCACTGAATGTCCGGGTTGTTCGGTTGACGAGCGCCGTACGAAAACCCGTAGCTGTAGGTTGGGAGCATGGTTCTCCCGGTGGAGCGAGGATCCTTCCATTTTTTGATTTCAGAGTGGCCATCGGCAAAAGTGAATCCGCAAGCTCCGCCATGAGAGGTTCCGGGACCATCTTGCCAGAGGGCAGACGACCCTTGGAAGTCCATCTTCACCGCATACGCAGCATCGTTTACGCTATCAGGGTTCTCGTCGCTGATGATCCATAGGTTGGAAGGGTGCGGGTTGACGATTGTCGAGGATTTTCCATAGATCCTCCAAGGGGGAGATGTGGAATGACCTTCAGGCCAGGTCCGGATCATCTGGCTCATGGAAATGCTGCGCACCCGCGGATTACCTTTCCTGCCAAGACTTAGACTTCGGTCGGCGGGACATTTATACACGCCAAAACTTTTCAGATAAGGAGCCAACAGGCCTTGGCTCAAGAGAGTGAGATTTGTATTGTCGGCGGATCCAGAGTAGTCCAACCAGCCCGGCACCCAGTCAAAGGCATTGGCCAGCTTGCTCTGGTTGTCATCAGCATACATCAGCCATGCCAGGCCGATTTGTTTGCCGTTGCTCATGCAGGAAATGGATTGCGCCTTAAGCTTTGCTTTGGCAAGTGCCGGAAGCAACAGTCCCGCGAGGATCGCAATGATGGCAATGACGACCAGAAGTTCGATCAGGGTGAACGCAGGACGGAACTGGCAAAGGCGCGCCCGCGATAAGTCGCGTTTATTAATTTGCATACAATTATGAGTGTTGTTGGCTTTGATTTCAAAGCAAACAATACCCCTTCAAAACTCAAAACGTCAAATCCTGTTTGCAGAGGCGGGGGACGAAGAAGCGTTGAAATATTTTTCCCGTTCACGCTGGTTGAAAATAGCGGTTCCGGTTTGGAAAATCTTGAAAAAATTCCGGGCTGTCCAAGGAAGATTTGAAGGAATAGGTTTCGCACATGGGCAAACGACTGCGCATCAGCATTTTCGCTGGGCTGATCCTCATCGCGGCCTTGCTCTTCACGGCAACGCGCTCGCGGGAACCGGTTTATCAAGGGAAAAAATTGAGCGCGTGGCTGGAGAAGTTGTATTCTGGATATTCACCTGAAGAAGGTTCAGCCGAACTGGAATTAGCCATTCGTCAAATGGGAACAAATACATTGCCTTTCCTTCTGTCGAGACTTCGCTCTAAAAATTCGCGGATAAAACTAAAAATAGATGAATTGGCAAGAAAACAAGATTTCATCAATATTCAATTCCATGACAACAATACAGATCGTTATACCGCCGTCGTTGCGTTTCAATTTCTTGGTCCGATGGCCAGGCCAGCCATGCCTGCTTTGGTGGAAATGTTGAATGATACCGACATTTGTTATGAAGTAGCCTACGCTTTAGGGGCCATCGGGCCAGAAGCCATTCCGGCTTTGACGAATACCTGGACTCAATCCAATTCGACTATTCGCACGGCTGGATTCAGAGCGTTGGTGAGTATGGGGACTAATGCGGAAACAGCGCTGCCTTTCCTCATCGCGGCTCTTCAAGATACCGATTCATATATTCGTAGGGGTGCTGCCGATTCCATGTTTTATGTGGGAACTAACCGGCCAGCTCTGGCGATTCCTGCATTGATAAAAACTCTGGATGATCCGGATCTAAAGGTTAGGCGTGTCACCATTCGCTCGCTTGGTAGTTTTACCAGCAAAGCTCAAACGGCTGTTCCCAAGTTGACTGAACTTCTCGGCCAACGAGAATGGTCAGGTTCCGCAGCGATGACATTGGTCAGCATCATTGGAACAAACAGGTCCATTCCGCTCATTACAAAAGCTCTCACCAATGAAGATAAACGGGTTCGAGTCACGCTGATTCAGATTCTGGGAAGCTTTCAATCCGAGTCGCGCGAAGCAATTCCAGCTTTACTCCCCTTCACTCGCGATGAAGACGAGAATCTCCGCAACCCGGCAATTCAAGCTTTGATCAAAATCGGCGCGGAATCGGAGGTGATGATTCCGCTTTTGGTCGATGAACTTGCGGACACAGCTTCGATGATTCGGGGGGACGTGTTGAGTGCGCTGGCCGCATTCGGTGCAGAAGCCAAAGCTGCCGTTCCGGTTTTGTTAGAACAGATTGAGGTTTTAATTAAAAACGGAGGACAATTTCCGGTACTGGAAAATTCCGCGTTTCAAGCAAGATATGGCGCGTTGCGTGGGTCTCATTACTTTGCCCCATCGCATTGTCAGGAATTTAAAACGCTTCGGCAAATTGATCCCGCAGCCGCCGACAAAATCAAAAAACACTTCGAGAAAGAGAAAGCCGAAACGGCTAAAAAGAAAAAATAATTTTTCGAGTCTTGAAAGTTGAAACTCAACAACGCCCTCAACAAAATCGCTGACGCCGTTCGATCTATTGTCAGCCCGGGTGGTGGAGTAAATTATAACCTCTTACGCCTGCGCCTCAAAACCGCCTGATGATTACAGTGTGACTGCTTCCTTGGTCGTGGCGCGGAAATTGATGACGCGAACATTCGGCTCGCGCACTTGAACGAGCGCTTCCATTTCAGCCTGTAGCCGACCGAGTTCCTTCATTTTCTGATGAAGCAGCGACAGAGTCTTCTTGGCTTTTTTATACTCAAAGGTCTCCGACGCGATCAGCAACGCCTCCAGTAGATGTTTGGTTTCGGCCACACTCCTCAAGGCAACCGTCAACGGATCAGATTTCATGCGGGGCCGATGTTGTTCGGAAGGTGGCAGCGTGTCAATATTTGAGAACGTGTTTTTACAAGGCGGCGCAACTGGAATTTATTCTTCAGGCATCTCTCCTAAAAACCGGGAAGAAGTTTGTCGCTTTCAAATGCCTCCTTTTGCAGAATCGGCAGATGAAATTTTGGCTCACGGTCGTGCTGACAGCGGCGATTCTTCCCCTCCACGCAAAAGATTACGATTTGGTTTTACGTAAGGGCCGCATTGCGGATGGAACCGGCAATCCTGCTTTCTTCGCGGACCTCGGCGTCGAAAATGGACACATCACCGCCATTGGAAAAATCACCGGGCATGGCAAAAAAGAAATCGACGCTGGCGGCTTGGTGATTGCGCCGGGATTCATCGATGTCCACACGCACGCCGAAGAAATCGACGAACTGCCGCGTGGAGAAAATTTTGTTCGAATGGGCGTCACCACGTTGGTTCTCGGAAACTGTGGAGGCTCGGTCTTGAAGGTGGGCGAGTTTTTCAAAAAACTGGAAGAGATCAAAGTTTCTCCAAACGTCGCGACGTTGATTGGTCATGGAACCGTTCGAGGAAAGGCGATGGGCGGCTCCTTTATGCGGCCCCCAAACGAGGCGGAACTGGAGCAAATGAGATTGCTCGTTGAACAAGCGATGAAAGAGGGCGCAGCGGGCATCTCCACTGGATTGATTTATTTGCCCGGCGTTTTTGCGAAAACGGAGGAGATTATCGAACTGGCGAAAGTCGCTTCGGCTTACAACGGAATTTACGCGACCCATCAGCGGAGTGAAGGGGAGGAAATCTTCAAATCGCTGGATGAAGTCATCCGCATTGCGCGCGAGGCTCACATTCGCGCGGAAATTTCGCACATCAAACTCTCGGGTAAATCTAATTGGGGACAGACCGACAAAGTTTTGGCGAAGATCGAAAGCGCACGCAGCGAAGGTCTGGATATTACGCAAGATCAATATTCTTACACGGCCTCGAGCACCGGCATCAGCCAACTTGTGCCAGAGAGCGCAAAGGATGGTGGGACAAAAAAATTGATCGAACGCCTCAACGACGCGGAGCAGAAAGCGAAGGTCGTTGTGGAAATGAAAGAATCGTTGCGCCGTCGCGGCAGCGAAAATTACAGCTACGCGGTGATCGCTTTTTACAACCATGACAGGTCTTTGAACGGATTGAATATCGTGGAGGCCGCGCAAAAAAGTGGCCGCAGCGCGTCGCTCGACGATCAGATTGAAATGATTTTGGATATTGAGCGGAACGGCGGCGCGTCGGCTGTTTTTCACGGCATGAGCGAAGCTGATTTGCAGGCGTTCATGCGCCATCCAAACACGATGATCGCTTCCGATAGCAGCGTGAGGAAATTGAACGAGGGAGT
>JBKJOA010000434.1:0-3582 GCA_046593365.1 Limisphaerales bacterium | reverse complement strand
CGCGCGCCACAAACTTCATGAATGGATCGTAGGAGAAAAACTCGAACAACTCTTCAACTTGCAGCGTGTCCGAGTGGAGCTTCAGAATGGCGCTGGTTGCAGGAAATTGTAACTGCTCCCCAATTCCGCAATCCCTCGATCAGGTCATGCGCCGTTAATTGAGAATACGGCACCTTCCGTAAAATAGATTGGTATCGATGAAGGAGATCCTCGGAAGTTATCCACATCCGGACTTCCCGTTGGGCGACAGCTTCAAGGCTGACCATGCAAATCAACACCAGCAGCCAAGAACCAAGGCAACACTTCCCATCCCCAAACAAATCGAAGTACGCATAACCCAAAGCTACACATTGGCTGCGCTTGGCGAGAAGCACTCGCAATTCCGGGAGAGCCAATTCCGTTGCCCACCAAAACAAGGTATTGTGAGAACTTGTTGGGGGTATAATATCACATGAAACCGGCGAACCGCTTTTCGATTCGCCTCAATTGTGTTTAGCCAGAATTCATGAATTGTTTCTGCCGAACCTCAATGACAACGATTGCCGCGATGTTTTTTGCCGCGGCGAGTGCCGTTGCTGGGCCGATTTCTTTGCCGTCGCCGCTCTACCTCGAAACCTTCGACGCCGCCGCAGGAGCCGGTCTGCCGGTGGGCTGGTCTCGAACGAACTATTCAACTCTGCCCGCCACGAATTTCAATCTCACTGACTTGGACTCGGCTTCCTATGCCGGATGGCTGGTCGTGGATCGAAGTCGATTTACATCAAATTTTCTGGCCTACAGCAGCCACACACCCCAAGACTACTCGCGCGTCTTGTCCTCCAATCCGGCCAATGTGGTAAATGGCCAGGTAGTAACGAATCTGGCCCAGGGAAAATTTGTATTCTGCACCTCAGGTTGGCGCGAGGGCAGCCAGATCCAATACTTGTTTTCGCCAGATTATAATTTGGCCGGCAAAACTAACATCTACGTTTCATACCACAGTCTTTTTGAACAAAATCAGGATAGTCTCGGTGCAGTGGAATATTCCGTAAACGGCGGCGCCAACTGGTTACCCATTGTTTACATGCTCGACGGACCGGACGTGCTCACCGGCACCAATGGCGCGGTGGACGCTGTCAAAACATTCACCAACCGATATACGGACGTGGCCACAAACTTTATCAGCGGCACTTCCTACGGCGGATACTACGGCGCATTCATCGCTGCCCCCATTTCGCAATCCTTGGCGCCCTACGTCAGCACGCGCGTCGATGATAACGCGGTGGAATCAAAACGAGTGGAATTATTCCGATTAACTGCGGCGGACAACCAACCCGCCGTGCGCTTCAGGTTCGCTCATGCGGGCGCGGATAGCTGGTACTTCGGCATTGATGACTTTGGACTTTACAGCATTACGCCCGGCGCACTTCCGGTCATCTCGAATGTGCCGCCGAGTTTGAATGTCAGCGTAGGTTCGACGGCAACCTTCTCTGTCGTGGCAGGTGGCGCGCCGCCGCTAAACTATCAATGGCGCTGGAACGGCACCAACATTTCTGGCGCTACCAATACCACTTATGCAATCTCGGCGGCGGACAGCAGCAATCAGGGCGTTTACACGGTGCTGGTGAGTAATGGTTCCGGCGCAATCGAAAGTAGCGGCGCAACTTTGACCGTTTATGTGCCCCTCATTACAGGACAATGGGATTTCGACTTCGGCGACCTGCGCCCGACGGTCGGTGCGGATTTGGAATATCTAACTGATACGGCAACCATCACGGCGTTTCCGGCAATGGCGATCAACGGCCAACCTGCTCAAGTAATGGGTTTCGGCGGCAACACGATCAATCAAGGTTACTTTATGCGCCATGGGGCCAAGCCGAACGGCGGCGGCCAGTTTGTTAATCAATACACCCTGCTTATGGATGTGATGTATCCGTCGTCAAGCAGCGACCAGTGGCGCGCGTTGTTCCAAACCGATCCGTTCAACCACGAGGGAAACGAGGCGGATTTGCTAGTGGGTAACGCGAGTGTGTTGCCGGATCCGAACAGTGTGGGAACGGAGGCGCAGTTCAACGGCACTCTTACACCGGACACATGGTATCGCGTGGCGTTCGCAGTGGACCTCACTGCGTCTGCCGGCCAGCAACTCAGAAAGTATGTCAACGGTATGCATGTCGGCAGCCAATCGTTGTCTGGCGGGGCGGATGGCCGTTACGCCCTCGGGCCGACGGCGCTGCTCTTCACCGCCGGGATCGGAGCGGGCGGCTTCACCCGACCGGGTTTTGTGAACAGCATCCAGTTCGTGAACGGCTGGATGTCTTCCTCTGCCATCGCCGCTCTTGGCGGGCCGGTGTCGAACGGGCTTCCTCCGGGGAACGCTGCAATCCGGATCATCAACCTGATCACGAGTGCAGTTTCTGTCACGTTGAACTGGACGGCACCCGATGGCGCGTGCTTCGTGGAGCGCACGACAAATCTGGTTTCCCCGAACTGGCAGGTAATTGATAACTCGATCACGAATCGCAACCTCAATGTTCCCATTAGCAGCACGACGGCGTTTTACCGTATCGGCCAGATTAAGCCCGACATTCGAGTCGGCCAGTTGCCGGACGGCGAGCAATCCGTCCCGACAAAACAAATTCTGCGCGCGGCTGGAAAACAAATTCAGTTCGGCGGGCGGCCTGTCGATCTTGTGCTCTCGCCGGATGGAAAATTTGTTTATATCAAAAACATCAATAATCTGCTGGTTGTTGATGCGGCGACCTGGACGTTGCTTCAAACCTCCGGCTACCCCGGCAGCGGAGCTTCGCTGCACGGCATCGCGATGCGCCACAGCGGTTCGCATGTGTATGTCACCGGCGCAGGAAATGAACTCTACGAATGGGCCGTCGCCGCAAATGGCATGGTCACGTTTACGCGGACCATCGCAATGCCCGGCGGCTCATATCCGTGCGGCCTCGCCATCTCGTCAGACGATTCAAAGGCGTACGTTTGCCTGTCGATCGCAAATAAATTGGCCGTTGTGAATCTCGCCAGCGGCACGGTCACCCAGCAGGTCACCGTGGGCATTGCGCCATGGGACGTGGCCCTCTCACCGGACGGAAACACCGCCTACGTTTCCGATTGGGGCGGTCGTTTCCCCGTCGGCGGCGATCTGACCGCTCCCTCGGCTGGCACGCCGGTGGTAATTGACAGCCGGGGCGTGGCTGCGAGCGGCGTCGTGTCCTTTGTGAATTTGTTGACCGGCCTGCAAACTGTGCAGACGGCGACCGGTTTGCATCCGTGCGATCTGGAGTTGAGCGCGGACGGCCAGACGCTTTATGTAGCGAATGCGAACTCCGACACTGTCAGCGTGATCGACACGGCAACGCGGGCGGTGAAGGAAACTATTTTGGTGCGGCCCGATCCCACTTTTCCATATGGCAGTGCGAGCACGGGCCTAGCGCTGAGCAAGGACGGTTCGAGATTGTTCGTGGCGAGCGGAGGGAACAACGCCATCGCTCTGGTGGAACTCCCGAACGCGCAACACACAAACAGTCTCCTTCAGGGATTTTTGCCGACCGACTGGTATCCAGGCGCGGTCGTGGTCGATACCAATTATCT
>JBKJOA010000404.1:0-3120 GCA_046593365.1 Limisphaerales bacterium | reverse complement strand
CCTGTTTGCGCGCAACGGATTTCTCTACGGCCTGGACGACGGCATCTTCGCATGTGTGGACCTGAAGGATGGTTCGCAACGATGGAAGGAAGGTCGCTACGGACACGGCCAGGGGTTATTAGTCGGCGACCTTTATTTGTTGATGGCGGAATCGGGCGAACTGGTACTCCTGCGACCCACCCCTGACTCTCCCAATGAGCTGACTCGCTACAAAGTCTTCAATGCTAAAACCTGGAATCCGATGGCGCTCTCAGGCGACTTGCTTTTGGTTCGCAACGACTTGGAAGTAGCCTGCCTGCGACTGCCTTTGAAAAAGTAAGAACACCTATGATCTATACAATGGATATAAGCATTGACGGGCACCGGAGAAACCGTTCGGACACGGAAAATCGATTGATCGAGGTGGAAACGCTTTCCACCGTGCCTACTAATGCTTGGGGCGAAGAAATCCAGAACCGGTATCAAATCCCGGTTGGATCCATTTTTACCGGCCGTGGTGAACAAAATTCTATGCGACACCCTGCTTTCACTTTTGCGTTTGCGTTCCGGCCTTGGGCTGCGTTGTGCTGCATGTCGGCATTGATGCTCTGCGGGTGCGCAATTTTCTTCGGTGATAAACGCTCACTTGTAGCCACGGTGCCAGCGCAATCATCCTCACCCGCGAATTTCAAGGCGGTGTTGACGATGTCAACTCACTCCGTTGAGTTCGACGGCTTTCAAGGCCATGAGGGGAATCAAAGTTTGCGGATCAGCGTCATCAATCGTGGCCGCCACGGTTTCGAGGTGCGAAAGGCTGACGGGAAGTTTGTCCCTGTCACTCCGGGCACTCGTGTTGAGTTCTATAGTGGTAAAATAACCCATTCGACCAACTCAATCAGCTTGCCGGTTTCCGGTGTTCAGAGCCGGACTCCCTGTGAGTTTCAGGTGGAGGTTTCAAGCCCATCGCAGTTTCGTAACGCAATCAAAATTTATGTGTTAAGTTCGTCCGCCCCAATGTGAGCAGCGAGCAACCGCCGGTGTCCCGCACAAACGGTGTAAAGAATTTAGTGCGCCTCATGCCTGCGCGATAACAGTCTCAATTTGCTGTGTGCCGAAGGGTTACGCGGTGCAGAAAGGCTGAATGTAAAGGAAGCGGAGCAAGTACTGAAACGGATTGCCACGCGGGTTGCTGCCGAAATGCTCAAGAACTTTCACCAATTTCGTCAGTCTCCGCAGCAGTTTGAGAACTCTGAGCACTCACAGGGATGTCTTCATCCACGGTCTATTATTTGGAGAACACATGGGAGCCCGATTAAAACACTGGTCAGCCAATATTGTTTTAGTAAATTGAACTCCACTAATCCCTGAAAACTTCATATTTATGCAAACTCAGCTAAATTCGTTTGGTGGAAGCGGGAGGGCTGGCCTCATCTTGTTTGTCTTCACCGCGCAAGTTCTACTCGCAGCACCTTTGCCGATTGAAAAGAGCGTGGAATGGCAACCGTTCGCCGCCCAGGTAAACCGGTTGACTGAAGCCAAAGATTATCTTGGCTCGCCCTTCAGCGCAGATGAAAAGAAGGCGATGGCTGCTCTTATTCAGGAGAGCGATACCAAACGTGCCAGTGAAAAATTGCAGGAAATCCTCGACCGGCATTGTTTGTTTGGCGTGAATATAAATCCCGAGATGCGGGTGAAGGTTGCCCTCGGCGCGGCCAAACCTGAACTCGTCGAACAAGGGTGGCGGCAATTCCTTGTCAAAGTCGTCAACGAATCCGGAACCACGGCGACCTTGCGGGTATCGAGTCCGAATGCGGAGAAGTTGGCTGGCTCAACTGCGCAGGAGGTTCCTGATCGCTGGCTCGATTTAATGATGTACGACCAGCAACCGCTTCAGCCGACGTTAAGCGGTTTGAATCTCGAGTATCGTATCATCCAGCTTTACAGTCGCGATGCCGGGAAGCGTGAAGCGAAGATCTCCTTTAACGTTGGTCAGGGGACACAAGACCTTGGCTTCCGCAGCGAAGCCGTTACCCTCTTCAATATCCAACCCGCTCGCGACGTGACGTTTCGGGTGCGCGATGAAAACAATCTCCCTACGATCGCCTCCTTTCTCATCAAAGATGCGCAAGGCCGGGTTTATCCCTCACCTGCAAAACGATTGGCGCCAGACTTTGCTTTTCATCACCAGGTTTACCGTGGCGATGGTGAAACCATTCGCTTGCCGGATGGTGGCTACATCGTGGAATGCTCGCGCGGTCCGGAATCCATCCCTCAAATTCAACACCTCAAGATCAACCAACAGACGCGGCAACTTGAGTTCAAAGTCAAACGTTGGATCGATCCGTCGCTCTCCGGTTGGTGGTCGGGCGATCATCACATCCACGCTGCCGGTTGTGCGCATTATGTGAAACCGACCGAAGGGGTGCTGGCTTCCGACATGATCCGCCATTGCATGGGAGAAGATTTAAAAATTGGCGCGAACCTCACCTGGGGGCCGTGCTTCGATTACCAGAAACAATTTTTCTGCGGCGCGGTGGACAAGGTATCCAAGTATCCTTACCTGTTGCGTTATGACATCGAGGTTTCAGGATTTGGCTCGCATCAATCGGGTCATCTTTGTTTGTTGCGGCTCAAGGAGGAGATCTATCCCGGTGGCGAATCGAAAGATCATTGGCCAACGTTGGGCTTGAACACACTTCGCTGGGCGAAAAAACAAGGCTCCGTCTGCGGCCCGGCCCATTCCGGTTGGGGCTTGGAAGTGAAGACCGCCGACTTGCCGAACTACATTGTGCCGCCCTTCAGCGGTATCGGTGCGAACGAATACATCGTGGACGTCACCCACGAATTGCCCGGCCCCGATGGCAAGCCACTCCCTGCCGTCGATTTTCTTTCGATGGTGGATACGCCCTACGTCTGGGAATTGAACATGTGGTATCACACCCTGAATGTCGGCTACCGCACCCGCATCAGTGGCGAAACTGATTTCCCCTGCATCTACGGGGAGAAGGTTGGCCTGGGCCGTTCCTATGTGAAGATCGATGGCAAGCTGGAATACGATCAATGGTGCGAAGGCATTCGCCAGGGGCGCAACTACGTCAGCGACGGCAAGAGTCATCTGATGGAATTCCGGGTTAACGACGT
>JBKJOA010000325.1:0-5950 GCA_046593365.1 Limisphaerales bacterium | reverse complement strand
GCGTTTGCGCTGAGTCAGATTTTGGTTGCGTCACGTCGCGATCCGAATCTCGAAAATAAGCCGCTCGCGGTGTCCGACTTCTACGACATCTTCGTTCGCAATGCTTTTAGCAATTATTTCACGGTGCTTCGCGAAGTGGCGTTTCACCCGGTGATGGGGCGATATCTCAGTCACATCGGAAACCAGAAGGCGCGACCAGAAATCAATCAGTATCCCGACGAAAATTTTGCGCGCGAAGTGCAACAGCTTTTCAGCATCGGCTTGTGGGAATTGAACTCGAGCGGCACGCGCAAGCTCGATGTCTTTGGGCAGCCGATTCCCACTTACGGCAACGCGCAGATCACGGAATTTGCTCGCGTTTTCACCGGGCTTTGGTTCGGCGGACAAGCGTGGGGTAACGGAGGTTGGAGCGACGATGACAGTTCGGTGCCGATGCAGCTTTGGGCGGAGAAACACGATTTCGGCGCGAAGACGTTGCACAATGGTTTCGTTATTCCAGCTCGTGCAGCGACCATGGAGAATGGCGTGCGCGACGTGGACGATGCGCTGCGAAATCTTTTCGAGCACCCAAACACGCCGCCATTCATCAGTCGGCAACTCATCCAATTTCTCGTCACGAGCAATCCATCGAGTAATTATGTCGGACGTGTCGCGGCGAAGTTCGTAAACAACGGCGCAGGGCAGCGCGGTGACCTCGGCGTGGTCTTGACAGCAATCCTGATGGATGTCGAGGCGCGCGATGTCCGTTGGTCTGCGGGCGCGATTGAGTTCGGTCGGTTGAAAGAACCGGTGCAACGCGCAATGGCCATTGCGCGAGCGGGACAATTGGATCGTTACACGAATCTGCTCTGGTGGAGTTGGGGAGAGTTCAACAGCGCGGCGTTTCAGGAACCTACCTTTTCACCCAGCGTATTCAATTTCTTCCGCCCCGGTTATCAGCCACCCGGTTTGTTGACGGCCAATGGTCTGGCTGGTCCGGCTTTTCAGATAACGGACAGTTATTCGAGCATTTCGTTTCCGAACAAGCTTTGGGAAATTACGGAAGGTGGATTGAAACTCTATTCCATTTACAGTTTTCCGCCGGATTATGCGGGCCTCGTCGCTCAAGCTGGAAATGCCCCTCAATTAGTGGATCAGGTCAACTTGCTTTTTTGCGGTGGAACGATGTCCGCCGCCACGCGAGATAACATTCTCAATGCGGTGCAACAAATTTCATCCTACGACGCGCTGTTTCGCACGCGGCTCGCGGTTTATCTCGCCGCCACTTGCCCGGAAGGAGCGGTGCAACGATGAAGATTCATCAATCTCGAAACCCGGCAATACGCGGTTTTTTATTTCAATAACCATCTGTCATGAACAAACCTCTTTCCCGCCGAACTTTTCTTCGCCAACTTAATTGCGCGGCAGTTGGTTCGTCCGCAATTCTCAACACGCTGCTGAACCTCAGACTCGCGAACAGCGTCGTGGCCGATGGCGCGCCCGGCACCGATCGCAAGGCGCTTGTCTGTTTGTTTCTGAGTGGTGGCTGCGATTCCTTCAATGTCCTCGTCCCGTGGGAACAGTCGCTTTACAACGCTTATTCCATCTCACGCGGCGCATATGGGTCGGACGGCGGTCTGGCGCTGAATCGCAGCGCGCTACTGCAACTTGCTTCGCCCGCCAATGATTTTGGGCTGCATCCCTCTTGCTTGAAACTGCACCAAATGGCCACCGGCACCGGAGTGTTCGCCGGGAACAAGCGTCTCGCGTTCGTCGCGAACCTCGGCACGCTGGTCCAACCGATTACAAAATCGCAATTTAATGCTTGGGAAAATGGACAGAACCTCGCGTTGCCCGTTCCAAAAGCGTTGTTCTCGCATAGCGACCAAATCGAACAGTGGCAAACCGCAGTCCCCCAAGGGATGGCGCAACTGAGTGGTTGGGCAGGTCGCGCGGCGGATATTTTGCACAGCGACTACAACACTGGTGCGACGTCGATGAGCATTTCGCTCGGTGGCAACAACGTTTTCCAAGTGGGAAATTCCACGCAGCAATTTGTCGTGACTCCTTCGGGCGCGCTCTCGTTTGAAGGAAGCAGCGGCGGCGCGGTGGGCAATCCCTTGCTGTTAAAAAATTCCGCGCTACGCAACACGCTCGATCAACACTATTCGAATTTGCTCACGGAAAGCTTTTCGCAACTCACCAAGCAAAGCGACGACGCGCAGTTGCTTTTCCAAATGCAGTTCGATTCCGCCAACGCATCTCTTGGCGCGAGCGTGGACGCCCTTTTTCCCGCGAACAATTATCTCGCGACCACATTGAAAGCCGTTGTGAAAACGATAAAAATTCGCAGCCAGCTTGGATTGAGGCGGCAAACATTTTTCGTGAATTACGGCGGCTGGGATCATCACGGAGAATTGTTAAACACGCAGGCCGGAATGCTCGCCGGGCTCGACGCCGCCATCGGCGCCTACCAGCAAGCGCTCGAAATGCTCGGTTTGACGAACGACGTGGTGACGTTTAGCGCGTCCGATTTCAGCCGAACGTTACGCTCGAATGGTCGCGGAACCGATCACGCCTGGGGTGCCAACGCGATGGTCTTTGGCGGACCCGTGGACGGTGGAAAAATTTTCGGCACCTATCCCGACCTGACTCTCGACGGACCCGATGATGTTGGCCGAGGCGGACGCTTGTTGCCGAGCACCTCAGTGGATTTATTTTTCGCGGAGCTGTTGCGCTGGTTCGGTGTGAATTCAAGTAACATGGCCTACATTTTGCCAAACATTGAGAATTTCTGGAACCCGAGTTCACCAACGGCACCGCTCGGCTTTGTAAAGCCGTGAAGCGCTTCGGCTTGATTATTTTCACTCTCGCTGTCCTCGCCGGAATTTGGCTGGTTCAGCGCGATCGTGCTCAATCCAAAAAAGAAAAGAACGCCGCCCTCGATTCAAACTTGATCGCGGCTGGCGTCGCGGTTACAGCTACGGCAGTTCGTGCGCCTGCAACAGAACCCGGCAAACCAGCTCAGTTGATTGGAGAAAATATTTTGCGCGACTACGCCAAAACGAATTTGCCGCCCGAAAATGATCTCACTCTCATCGCGCGTTTGATGGACAACTTTACAATACTCGTGAAATCCTCCCCAAATCGTTTGATGAGCGTCAATGAAGATTGGGCCGCAGCTTTTGTGGGAAATAATTCTGCCAACGAACGTTTTCTTTCCGATCAACATGCCTCGCTTAATGCGAAAGGTCAGTTGGTTGATCGCTGGCACACCCCATTATTTTTCCATGCGCTCTCCGCACGGCAATTTGAAATTCGTTCTGCTGGCCCGGACCGAATCCTGTGGACCGATGATGACATTCATCGCAACCCCGATGGCTCCTTCCGCCGTGGGTCGAATTTAAATCCGCCCAGCTTGTTCAACGGAACGTACGAACGCTCATCGTTGCAGTTGAACGTCCACTAGGTTTTGCGGAAACGAATTGAATGCATTCACGCTCTTTGCATAGTCTGAGGTCATGAGCCGCCTTAAATACGGCGAAGGTTTATGAACGCGCTGAAAAGAAATGACGTGAAAAATTTTCGAGGAATTTACCATTGGCTACGGGCCAGGCGTCTGTGGTTTCTGGCTGGCGCAGGCGTTTTGGTTATTGGCACCGCTGGTTTCATTCTCGCCACCGAACGCGCTTGCCACAATGCGGCAAGGAATAAAGTTTTTCGTTCGACGGATTCGGTTCCCAGACGTGATGTCGCGCTGGTGCTGGGCACAGGAAAACTGACGCAGCGCGGCAATCTCAATCTTCATTTCAAACAAAGAATGGACGCTGCGGCCAAGTTGTATCACGCGGGCAAAGTTCGTCATCTACTCGTCAGTGGAGACAATCATGCGGCCGGGTATGATGAGCCAGGCGATATGCGCGATGCTTTGGTCGCAGCCGGAGTTCCGATGGATGCGATCACTTGTGATTACGCCGGTTTCCGCACGCTCGATTCGATCGTGAGGGCGAAAATTGTTTTTGGTTTGGCGCGTTGCACGGTTGTTTCGGAAGAGTTCCATTGTCCGCGCGCACTCTGGATTGCGCAGCAACGTGGACTCGATGCTGTCGCCTTTGCCGCTCCTGATCTACAGTCTCGCCGCTGGACCTGGCGTGTGAAAGCGCGCGAGCAATTGGCCCGCGGTTGGTGTGCATTTGATTTGTATCTGCTGCACCGCCGCCCGAAATTTTCCGGACCGGAAGAACCCATCATTTTGACCGCGAGTAATCTGTGAACTTCAAAGCAATCGCCGCGATGAGTGAAAATCGCGTGATCGGAAATGGAAATAAAATTCCGTGGTATCTCCCGGAAGATTTCAAATGGTTCAAGAAAATGACCACCGGACAGATTGTGGTGATGGGTCGTAAAACATTTGAGTCTATCGGAAAGCCGTTGCCCAATCGGGCGACCATTGTTTTAAGCCGGACGGATTTTCAGCACCCGGGTGTGCGGACGGTTTCGGATTTGAGACAAATTGATCTTGAAAATGAAACGCGAGAAGTTTTTATATGCGGCGGCGCGCAGATTTACGAACAAGCTTTGCCGCTTTGCTCTGATCTTTATCTGACGCTCGTGAAACGAACCGTCGAAGGCGACGCATTTTTTCCCGCGTTTGAAAATCAATTTGAGTTGGCTGAAGAAGTTCTCGACTGTCCCGATTTCAAAATTCTCCATTACAAGAGTGTAGCGGCGCGTCTTGACCCCACCACCGTTTAGAGTTCCGCCTTCAGGCGGTTGGCGTGCGCCGGAACCGCCTGAAGGCGGAACTCCAAACAGAAATGCGTCTCACCTGATTGGTGGTGGTGTTAAGATGCGCCCCGCTATCGGAGAAGTTCAACTTTGAACTTTGAACTTCAAACGTTGAACTCTAGCCTCCGCTCCCGATGTCGCAGATGCTGAAATCTTCCGGCGCAATGGGCGCGGCCACGTTGACCAGCCGAATCCTCGGCATGGTGCGGGAAATTTTTTATTCGCATTTTATGGGCGATACTCCGGTGGCGAGTGCGTTCAAATTGGCCTTTCAAATTCCCAACCTATTTCGCCGTCTTCTCGGTGAAGGCGCATTGACCGTGGCATTCATTCCCATTTTCAAACTCAAAGAAAAAACCGCCGGACAAACTGAAATGTGGCGCGCGGCCAATGCCGTCATTTCCGGCTTGATTATCGTTGCGGCAGCGATCATCGGCGTGGTGATGCTTGGAATCACGGTCGCACTTTCCGTTCACTCCTTTTCCCCAGATACCGTAATTATGCTGCGGCTGTTGCGGCTGATGTTTCCCTACATGCTGATGGTTTGTCTCGCCGCGATTTTCATGGGAATGCTCAATGCGCGCGGACGTTTTTTTATTCCGGCAATGGGTGCGGCCGTTCTGAATCTTGTGATGATTGCGTCGGTCCTTTTTCTCGCGCCGATTTGGGGCGAGACATTGGAAAAACAAATTTTCGGTTTGGCCGTCGGCGTTCTTGCGGCGGGAATTGCCCAGGGGCTGTTTCAATTACCCAATTTGCGCCGCGAAGGATTTCGTTACGCCTGGGTTTCACCGTGGCAAAATGAAACGGTTCGCGAAGTCCTTCGCAAAATGTTGCCGGGCGCAGTAGGCGTTGCCGCATTTCAAATCAATGTGCTCGTGACTTACGGAGTCGCATTTTATGTCGATAAACAAATGGTCGCATCGTTCGATTACGCCGTGCGTTTGATGGAATTACCGCAAGGCGTTTTCGGAATTTCGCTGGCGACATTTCTTTTGCCGACACTGTCCGGTTTGGCGGCGGAAAAGAAATTCCCCGAATTCCGCCACATGCTCGGCCAAGGATTGAGCCATCTGGTTTTCGTAAATTTAATCGCCTCCGTTTTGTTGGTGCTGTTGGCCACGCCGATCATCCGCCTGATTTTTGAACACGGAAAATTCACCGAACTTTCCACGCAACGCGC
>JBKJOA010000217.1:0-5722 GCA_046593365.1 Limisphaerales bacterium | reverse complement strand
CCACCCAAATCCATCCCGGCCCAGAGCGTTCCGTCACGACCCTCATGCAGCGCCAGGACTGAGTCGTGCGACAGGCCGTTCGTGCTGTTCCACACGGTGATTCGATCGCCCTCCAAGCGATTGATGCCGCCACCCCACGTCGCTAGGCAAATAGCGCCCGACCGGTCCTCGCAAACCGACATTACGTTGTTGCACGTCAGCCCCTCTTGCATGGTGAACGTAGTGAAGCGCGCGGGCCTCAGGCAATACAAACCATCGCGACCACCCACCCAGAGATTCTCCTCGCGATCCTCGAAGATGGCATAGACCAAATCGCCGAAGCCCGTTTCGTTCATCGGCTTGGAAACCACCTTGCCATCCACCAGACAGGCCAGTCCACTGTAGGTTCCGGCCCAGACTCGTCCGGAACGGTCTTCATAAAAGACCGTGGCGAGCTTGTCCGGCAGCCCTTCGTTGACAGTATAGAAAACCCGCCCTTTTTCTCCAGTGCAAGTTACACCTTCGTTCGATGATACCCAGATGTTGCCGTGCCTGTCCCGGCAAACAGACCTCAAAGCATTGGCAATTGCCCCCGGGCCAAAATTAATCGTGCTGATGTTCCCTTCCGGGTTCAAGCTGCTCAAGCCACGCCGGGTCGCCACGCGAATGACACCTTGCTCGTCCTCGCAAAGGCCGCGAATCGAAACGTCCGGCAGCCCGCTCTTCTCCGTGAAGATCTTAAATTTCCCGTCCTTGTATTGAGCCAACCCGCCTTCGCCACCAATCCAGATGGAACCGTCTTTCGCCTCCAAAAGGCAGCGGGTTTGATTGCTGGGTAGCCCGTTGGTTTCGGTGAAGCGGGTGAACTTTCCGTTCTTCAAACGAGTGACACCGATGCTGTCGCAAGCAATCCACAGACTCCCATCGCTGCTGGCGCACAACGCCGTGATCCAGCCATGCTTCAATCCCGGTGCCGCTGTTTCGTCGAGTGTGGTGAACCGAAAGCCGTCAAACCGGGCCAGCCCCTCGTGCGTGCCCACCCATAGATAACCGTCGGAAGTTTGTGCGATGGCATGAACGGAATTCTGCGGCAGGCCGTCGTCCGTCTGCCAGATGCGCACCTTGTAATTAATAACACCGTTGGTCGCAGCGAGCGCGGGAAGTTCGGTTCGCGCATAACAGATGAACGCAAACATCAACAGTGACCAACGCAACACAGGAACAAAGGCATGGCATCTGTGCTTCATGGCGTATTGGACAGATCATACACCCCGACGGCCTGGGGTAAAAACAAATCTCTGCGCTCGTCATCTGGGCAGGGCCTGGCTGCGTTGTGCCGATAAAAACTTTGGGCGGCCGACGAAGGCAATTTTTGGCAGGTATTTTCTTAACAACATTATGAATGGCAACCCGGAAAGCCTGATCCGGATAACATGGATATGTTATGGCATGGAATGGATTATTTATTGACGCGCGTCGCTTCAAAGTTTACCCGTAATACCAAACAAGCTTCCCTTTATGAAAAAAAACACTTCTCCCCAATCATGCTCGTCCTTCGTATTGAAATCAGCCCTCTGGCTCTGCGTAGCGTTGGGCTTCGCGACGGTGCAAGATGTAAGCGCCCAGACGCTGGTTCAGCGGTGGGCCGATACCGCTAACGCCAACACTCGTGACATAGCTTACAACCCAACCACTGGAAATCTGTTGTTGGTAAAATCCACGCCTAGAATTTTTCGCCTCAACGCATTGGCGGGCACATCAGCGGGCGCTGACATGGATATGACTGCTGTTACCGGCGGGACGATTATCCTTTCGGGACTTGCCATTGACACGGACGGCGTCATCTACGGTTGTAATACCATCGTGGCAACCGCTGCAATTAAGCTCTACAAATGGGATAATGAGGCAGCAGCGCCAACCGTTTTATTTACCGGCCCGGGAACCGCCGCCGGCACTGAGCGGCAAGGTCACGCCTTAACCGTCTATGGCACCGGCACTAATGCAGTATTTATCGTTTCGGGTAATGGACCGGCGATGATGATTTATTCTAACGCAACCACGGGTCTTTGGGCCTCCAAGAGTCTAACGGGCCATGCGGCTCAAACTATGACTTCTGGAGCTACAATCGTTGATTATAATGCAAGCGGCTTTGCCGGGAAGTTTCGCATTCTCGCCAAAACAGCGGCAGCCAGCGGCAATCTCTTTTCAGTTGACTATCCCACCGCTACGTCATCTGGAGTTTTGACCTTGGTAAAGAACTATACCGCACCCACTACTCTCTCGTTTGTTACCAGCGGCACTCATTGTATCGACTATGATCCGATCACTGGGCTGGTTGGCAGCATGACTCGCTTGAGCGCCGCATTTGCATGGTCACATTCGATCACGGCTACGAAAACCGGCGGTGGAACGCTTTTAGTCCCCGTTATAGCCCAAACCATAACGCCTCCGGCCGGAACCGTAACTGACAGCGGAAATGTGGGCGGTGCGGCATGGGGCGCGGGCGCGCTGTTTGTGTCGCCATCGTCCTCGGGTGGTGGTGCCGGCATTTACGCGTATGATGTCACTCCTTTTGTAATATCGGGTCCGGGTAATACCATCGGGATTGTAGGCGATGCAAGCGCCACATTTACCGGTGCATTTTTTGGCGGCAGCCAATTAACGTATCAATGGAAAAGTAATGGGGTGAACATCGCCGACGGTACAAAATATTCCGGTGTGACAACGACTTCGTTGACCGTCAGCAATCTTACTGCTGCGGACACTGGGTCGTACACCCTGACGGCAACGGGAGTAAGTGCCTCCACAACAAATGCGTCAGCTACTCTCACTGTAAATAATGGCCCCGTCGGGGCGAAGATCTGGAATGGCGGTGACATTGACGATAACAATTGGTCAAGCGCTGACAACTGGAGTGGAAGCGCACTCAATTTCGCCGGGGATAGTGCTTTCTTTTCCGGCAGCACGCGACTGTCGCCAGTGATGGATGGTTCATACGATCTCGGTGGCCTTACTTTTAATTCCGGCGCTGGCGCATTTATTATCTCAGCGCCGAGCGGGACGCTGACGATGGGTGGTGGTGTGACCAATGATTCGGTGACTGAGCAGACGTTGAGCCTGCCGGTTTCGTTGAGCGGTACGAGGAACGTCAACGCGGCATCTGGAAACATTTTGGCGAATGGAGCCATAGGTGGCGTCGGCGGAATCACCAAACTTGGCGCAAATACCCTGAAATTGAGAGGCACGACAGCCAATACATTTGCCGGTGCCTTAGCGATCAATGGTGGAAATGTTGTATTCGGCAAGACCCCGGGTGTTAATGCTGCGGGAGGAGGCATCACCTTTGCCAGCGGCACCAAGCTGACCTTGGAAGCCTCTGATCAGGTTCCCGATACAACTTTATTAGATCTTCAAACAAGCGATGGCACTTTGGAATTGCTGGCTGGCGTGAACGAAACGATCAAGGGTTTTCCAGCAGGTGGTTTAACGGTTGCCGCAGTGAAAGGTAAGGTTCAATTAGGCGCTGGTTCTCAGTTGACGATTGCACCTACTTTAACCGTCGGCGACAGCGCAGTTGCCATCACGGCTGCGTCACCAGCCGGAACGAAATTCATCGTGAATTCTGGCGGTGCAGGGAGTGAAATCCGTTTCACCCCATCTGCCATGGTCAACACTTTTGAAAAGGTGGTGATCATCAACGGCGCAAAATTGCGTTGTGGCCACGGCGGCAACGCTTGGGCTCCGCCGGAAACCATGTTAGGGGCGGTTCCCGCTTCATTCATGCAGGATCAAATCTCCATTACGAATGCTCTTTTGGGATTGAACGGTCTCCTCCCAATTCCAACTGTCGTGGTCAACGCCAATCGCGGCCAGACTATTGCCGGTAATGCCACGAATGAAACCATTGCCAACGTAGTGTTCCCAGGAAAAATCACCGGACCCGGAACCCTTTGGCATACCGGTGGATCGGTGAATGCGACGACGGCTGGGGGCAGTTTGGAGTTGCAGGGTCTAAACGACTTTTCTGGTGGTTTAAATCTTCTGTCCGGTGCGGTGATCTTCAATAATGCGGCTGCCGTCGGCTCAGGTCCGATCACCTTTCTTAACGGCGCGGCGCGGCTCGCGGCATCTGCCAACGGCATCGTCATCACGAATCACATTGATTTAAGCGCCGTTATTACGAACAGCTTCGGCCTTGTCAACGACTTCACATTGTCCGGGAACGTTGATCTCGGCAGTACCGGCTCTGATCCGCAGATTAATGTGACCAACCCTGCAAACACCGTCACTTTCATCGGCAGTCTGACCAACACGCTGGGCTTGGTCAAAGCGGGTGCCGGAAAAGTCGTTCTGACCGGCAACAATACTTACAGCGGCCCGACGACGGTACTCGCCGGCAACTTGGCCATCAACAATACCACCGGAAGCGGAACGAGTTCGGGCGCGGTCACGGTCAGTCCGGGCAGCACTCTCTCCGGCATCGGAACTATCGCCGGCACCGTCACTGTCAACGGCACCGTCTCACCAGCCAACAGCGTTGGCACGCTTTCGACGGGAGGGGAAACTTGGGAGGGTGGCGGACGCTATGTGTGGGAAATGAATGATGCCGCTGGCACTGCGGGAAGCAGTCCGGGCTGGGACAAGATCGCCGTGAACGGCACGCTACAGATCAACGCCAATTCGGGCAGTAAATTCACCATTGATATCACTTCACTGTCCGGAACGGTTGGCGGGAACGCGGCTAACTTCAACAATTCCGTGGCCCAGGAATGGACCATTCTCACTACCACCGGCGGCATCAACAGTTTTGATCCGACGGCATTCGACCTTGTCACCACCAGCTTCAGTAATTCCCTAGGAAATGCCAACTTTGTCATCAAGACAAGCCCGAGCGGAAACGACTTGGTGCTGGCCCTTTTTCAGCCACTGTCGCCTACAAATCTTGTGACGACGGCGGGGGGATCGGCAACGTTCACGGGTAGCCCCAACACGGGATATACCGTTCAATACACGGACAGCTTGAATCCGATCAACTGGCAGACGCTGACCACGGTCGGAGTTTCGGGAGTGGTCACCACAGACGGGACCGGAGTTGGTTCCTTTACGGATCCGGATGCGGCCAACACGACGCCACCGACAGAACGTTACTTCCGCATCAGGTATCCGTAAAAACTATCCAGTCTTCAGAAATCTTCAGAAATCTTCAGAACAAGGCCGGTTCTTCAATCGGCCTTGTTCTTTGTACACATCAACCAATAGCGTTATGACCTCCTAAGGAAGGTGTACCCGCCAGGTTGGCAAGCCCGCACTGTTGTTCGTCCAACCACCCTTCATTTCCGCCAAAAAATCTTTAGACAAATCCGCGCTACGTAACTGATAGGAATGAGGGTTTTTAGGGAGGCCGCGCTCGCGATTTGCACTTCAGGCGAGCGAACTGTCAATAGCACAAAAGGCTTTGAGGCGATTCGCGAGTAGCCAAGACTGACGCATTCGGCAAACGGTGCAGATTAAAGGCGTCCGCATTGGGGTCTTTGTTATTTAGCGTAATCTTGTTCCTTCGATCGCACAAAAGGGGGATAAAAGTTTCGCGTGACCTCCCTCTGATTCGTCAGTCCTTCGGCAGATCGAATTCAAGGATTGTCTCCGATTTTGTCTGGGGCGAACTGATTTTCATTTTCTTCAACTGCCAGCGCCCGTTCACTTTTTTCATACTGCTCCCGCCTAACGAAAACTCTTTCACCAT
>JBKJOA010000180.1:0-2699 GCA_046593365.1 Limisphaerales bacterium | reverse complement strand
CGCGCCCGGATTCCGCGCGGACTTTCGCGAGTCGCTCTACCGGATGATCGGGGCGTTGACGGGAGCCGGGGTCACGATTCTCAGCACGGTCGAGGTGGAGGATACATTTACGTCGCTCTCGTTCAGTCATTACACGATTTCATTTTTGACGGATGACATAATCCGGATGCGTTATGTGGAAATTGACGGCCAGTTGCGGAAGGTGATCTTCATCATCAAAATGCGCGGCAGCAATCACAGCAAAGACATCCGCGAATATGTCATCACGGACAAAGGCGTGGTGGTGATCGGCCCGCGCCAGACGGATTATGCCGCGCTGACTACTGGAGCGCCGGTGCTGATCAGCCAGCCGCAAGAGGCTGCGCCGGAACCGAAGGCGAAGAAGTAGAATTTATGGTTGAATGGAGCACACCCGCAGCAAATCGTAGCGCCGGTTTCCAAACCTGCGGTGTCGTTGATTTCCAAATCGGCAGAGCGTCGCAACCGCCAAGCGGCGTGCAGGTTTGGAAACCCGCGCTACAGCAGACTGGGAAGTCTGCGCTACGACGAAACTTTGCGCTACATTGGAAGTCTGCGCTGCGTTTCGTAGCGCCGGTTTCCAAACCGGCTGTATCGCCGATTTCTAAATCGGCAGAGCGTGCGAGATCGTGTGGCGTCCAGGTTTGGAAACCTGCGTTACAGCAGACTGATAAATCTGCGCTACGTTGGAAACTGTCGCTACAACGGAGACGCGCGCGAGGCGGTACTCCAGCGCCAGTCCTCGGGTCGAACACACAGACCGGCTGTCACGGGATTGTTCCTGATATAACGGGAAATCCGCGCCTTCTCCTCATCATTCCGAATCCAATGATCATACGACTCGGGTTGCCAGAAGGGTTCTTCGCCCAGTCCCAGAATTTTCTTGGCACGGCGCGAACTGAATTGTTTCCACGATTTCAAAATGTCGCTCAAGAGATGGTCGGGCATCGGCCAGACGACCACATGAGCGTGGTTGGGCATCACGACCCATTCGTGCAGCAGATACCGGCTCTCGTGAAAGTGCCGCATCGCGTTAGCGAGGAGGTCAGCAATATCGGGCCGTCGCAAATGACACGCGCCCGAGCCTCGATCCAGATAGCGTTCAATTTTGCGGCGCAAGTCGCGCGCGATGTCTTCTTCGGAATCGTTGAGGGTTTGACCGCGCCTGGCAAAATCGTTGAGACGACGCGTGCGTTCGGCTTTTTCGCGCTCCCATTCCAACAACACTTCCTTGGGCAACGAATCGGCCAGACGAAACGTGACAAAGTAGGAAGCCCCTTCGCGCTTGACGTGCGGCAGGTAGCCGCGCGTGTGAATGCCGGAGCGCAGCGGGTTGGCCAATTCGTCTTTAACTCCTCTGGCGCGGACTTGATGGCGCGTCCGTTCCAAGCCGGGATTTGGCGCGTCTGGTCTGTCGGGCGGCATGTAAGGAGACTGGCTGATCGCGCTGCAAAAAGCCAGCGGGGTATCACGATTCGTAGCGCCGGTTTCCAAATCGGCAGAGCGTCGAAACCGCCAAACGGCGTGCAGGTTTGGAAACCTGCGCTACAGCAGACTGGGAAGTCTGCGTTACTTGCCGGGGTGAAACGCAGCATCAGAGAATTATGAAATCAGCCCAAGCTGAATCTCCTGATGCGCTTCCCAGCGACCGCTTGGTGCCTCTGAAATCGGTTCTGTGTACCAAGGAATTGTATCGTCGCCCGGCGCGTCCGCCAGATTATGAGACGGAAAACCGCACGCTGGGCGCGCTGGTTCAAGCGTTGACCGACTCGCCGCTCACAATTCTTCAGAAATTGGCCGAGATCATGTTGGAGACGTTCCGTGCCGACTCGTCCGGTATCAGCCTGCTCACCAAAGAGGATGGCGGGAAAAAGTTCTATTGGCCGGCCATTGCCGGCGCGTGGAAATCATACATCGGCGGCGGTTCACCGCGCGAGTTCAGCCCCTGCTGCGACGTGCTGGACGGCAACGCCCCGCTCTTGTTCAGGCACCCCGAACGGCGTTACACCTATTTCCAAGCGGTGACGCCTCCGGTCGAAGAGGCACTGCTCGTTCCATTTTACATCGGGGGAAAAGCGGCCGGCACGATCTGGGTGATCGCCCACGATGACCGCCGCAAGTTTGACGCTGAGGATCTGCGGCAAATGGTCAGCTTGGGCATGTTTGCCTCTTCGGCCTACAAGACGTTGGCGGTCCATGAAAAGATGGTCGCGATGAACCAGGCGTTGCTGCTCGGCTCAGTGCGCCAGCACGAAATGACGGAAGCGTCGGAGACGTCGAATGAACATCTGCAAAAAGAAATAGCCGGGCGCAAAGAGGCCCAGGAACGGTTGCGCCTCTCGGAAATCCGTTACCGCCGTCTTTTTGAAGTGACCCAGGACGGGATTGTGATGCTCGATCCTAAAACCGCAAAAATCACCGACACCAATCCTTACATTTTCAAGCTTTTCGGCTACACCAGCAAACAGATCCTCGGCAAGGAACTTTGGGAAATGGAGTTATTCAAAGACAAGGAAGCCGCTGACCAGGCGCTGGGCGAATTGAAAGCCAAGGGTTTCTGTCACCGCGCTCATTTGCCACTCCTGACCAAAGGCGGGCAACTCCGCTTTGTCGATTTCTTCGGCAACCTTTATGAAGAAAATGGCGTGGAGGTCATTCAATGCAACATCCGCGACATCACC
>JBKJOA010000084.1:0-10574 GCA_046593365.1 Limisphaerales bacterium | reverse complement strand
CCCTGGCTGTAAGTGGTGCGGCCAAATTCACCACCCCAAATCACCAACGTATCTTCGAGCAAACCACGCTGTTTCAAATCCATGATCAGCGCGGCGGAACCTTGATCGGTTTGTTTGCATTGATTGCGAAGCGCGTTCGGCAAATCGCCATGATGATCCCAATCGCGATGAAAAAGTTGGATGAACCGCACGTCGCGTTCGGCTAATCGTCGGGCGAGCAAACAATTATTCGCGAACGAGGCTTTCCCCGGCTCCGCTCCATACATTTCCAAAACCGATTTGGGTTCGCTGGAAATATCCATTAAATCCGGCACACTCGTCTGCATGCGAAACGCCATTTCATAAGCCTCAATGCGCGTCGCGATTTCCGGGTCGCGAATCGCTTCGAGCTGAATGCGATTGAGCTTTTGAATTCCATCGAGCAACTGCCGTCGCTGCTTCGGTTCGATTCCACTGGGGTTCGAGACAAATAAAACTGGATCACCTTGTCCGCGAAATTGCACGCCTTGATGATTGCTCGGGAGAAATCCATTGTGCCAGTAACGCGAGAGCAACGGCTGCCCGCCTCCGCCCGAAAGCAAAACGATGAACGCGGGAAGGTTTTTATTCTCGCTGCCCAGGCCGTAGGAAACCCATGCGCCCATTGAAGGTCGGCCCGGCTGCTGAGTTCCCGTGCCGATGAAGGTCACGGCGGGGTCGTGGTTGATCGGCTCCGTGAACATCGAGCGAACGATCGCAATGTCGTCGGCAACTTTCGCCGTATAGGGAAGCAGTTCGGAAATTTCCGCGCCGCATTTTCCGTGTCGCGCAAAAGCGAACGGCGATCCGACACAAAGCAATTGTTTTTGCCCGCTCGTCATTCCCGTGATGCGTTGGGTGCCGCGAATCGAGGTCGGCAATTCCGTTCCCGTTAAATCGTTGAGCTTCGGTTTGTGGTCGAACAAATCAATGTGCGACGGCCCGCCCGACATGAAAAGGTAGATGACGCGTTTGGCTTTCGGCGCGAGGTGCAACGTCTTCATAGCGCCGATCGACTGCTTCGCCTCGCCCGCAAAAACGTTTTGGTTAAGCAACGAAGCCAGCGCGAGCGAACCAATGCCAGTGCCGGCCCGACCGAAGAAGTGTCGGCGCGTCATCGACCTGGCAAATTCTTGTTCGAGATAATTCATGTCAACCTTTCGTAATCATCTCATCAACGTTCAGTAAAATGTTTCCAATCGCGGTCCACGCGGCCAAATCGCTCACGTCCAGATCGGCGGCGGGTTTTGACTCGCCAATCTCAATCAATTTTTTTGCGGCGGCCTGGTCGGTTTGAAAACGTTTTAACTGTTCATTGAAAATCGTTTCGAGAAGTTTCACTTCCTGTTTTTCGGGCGCGCGCGCGAAGCAAAGTCTGAAAGCAAAATTGATTCGCTCTGAAAAATTGTCGCCACCTTCTTTGACGATTCGCTGGCCGAGAGAGCGAGCCGCCTCGATATAAACCGGATCATTCATCAGCACGAGCGCTTGCAATGGCGTGTTGGTCCGCGGCCGTTTAACGGTGCAGACTTCGCGGTTCGGCGCGTCGAACGTGACGAACGACGCATACGGCATCGACCGTTTCCAATAAGTATAAATGCCGCGGCGAAAATTTTCGTCCCCTTTGCTCTGAGCGTAAGATTGGCTGGTGAATCCGTTCCCAAAACCAATTGCCTCCCACAATCCTGCCGGTTGATAGGGCGACACGCTTGGTCCGCCCATTTTTTTATTTAAAAGTCCGCTTACGGCCAGCGCGTTGTCGCGAATCGTTTCCGCGTCCAAACGAAGACGCGACCCGCGCGCCAGCAAGCGGTTATCGGGGTCGCGTTCCAAAAAATTTTTGTCAATCACGCTGCTTTGGCGATACGTCGCGGACATAACGATCATTTTCTGCATGGCTTTCATGTCCCATTTCACGCGGATAAATTCGGTGGCGAGCCAATCCAAAAGTTCCGGGTGACTCGGCCATTCGCCTTGCGAGCCGAAGTCGTCGGCAGTGCGGACAAAACCGGTTCCAAAATATTGCTGCCAAAAACGGTTTACCGTGACGCGGCTGACCAGCGGATTTTTTGGATCAACCATCCATTTGGCCAGCGCGAGTCGATTCGCTGGGACACCTTCAGGCAAAGCCGGGAAAATCTTCGGCACATTTGGAGCTACTTTTTCACCTTTGTTTCTGAAATCGCCGCGCACGAGCAGATGTGTGTCGCGTGGCTTTTCCATCTCCTTCATGACCATGCTTTCGGGAATGGCCTGTTCCAATTTGGTCTTGGCGGCGCGCTGCGTTGCGAGGTTTTCGCTCATCTTCTTAATGTTCGGAGAAAACTGCTCGCGATAATATTTTCGCAACGCCGTTTTTTGCTCAGAGGTCCGCGTTTCGGAAGCAGCCGAGAGCAGGCTGCGCACGTCGGCTGGCACCGCTGCAAATTCAGTAAAAGCGCTGGATGTCGTGGCTGATATGCGGAAATGTCCAAATGCGTGTCCATTAAATTTCGATTGAAATTTCAGTCGCACTTTGATTTCGGTGCCTGCATCAAAACCGAACGGTTGCTGCGCGACAAAGAATGCCTTGCGATCCTTTCCCGCTTCCTCTTTTTCATTCAGGATGGCCCAACCGGTTTCGTCTTTGTCGTCCAGAGTTGTTGCAACATCGAAATCTTTCTGGCTGAAATCCGCCGCCGCCGCTGAAAACAGGATGGGAAACTGATCGAGCGATTCCTTGAGAACCTTAAAATAATAACTCGATCCCGCGTTGCCGTTGCTGACTTTGATCAGCAATTTATTTTCGCCCGGGGATAAACTTAGGATAACTTTTTCCTGATCCGCCGCCGCGCCCCGCGTCACATCTTTCGAAAGCGCCTGTTGCCCGTTCAACCAGAGTTGAATTCCGTCATCGCTTCCCAATGAAACCTCCATCTGTCGTGACGTTTTCGTTGTGATGGTCCGGTAAATGTAGGTCGCAGAATTTTCGGTCTGGCCCAAATCCTGAACGGTGCCGTCCAGCCAATTCGTTTTCTCCACCCAACCTAATTCTTCGCCCTCAATTTTCTTTGCAAGCTCCACTTTCTTTTCCGGCGGGAAGATTTTTGTGAATGCTTCCTGCGCTGAACCGGCTTTAAAAGGGCCGACGGAAAACCAATGGCCAAGTTCCAGTCGCTCAATTTCCGATTTGACTTCAGTGGAAACTTTTTTTGCCTCAGCCGCGAACGTGGTCAGAACGAAGTTGCCGTTGTCGGACCGGCCCGGACCTTTCTTGGGTAACGTTTCGTGCGTGAGCGTTTCGAGTCGCAAACCGGTGATTGATTTTTCCGCCGTTTTAAAACTAACTTCGTAAATCTCTTTCTCCGATCTCGCGCCGCTTGCCAGAAGTGCGTTACCGTCGAGTTTGGTCAAAGTCGCGCCGCTGCTCGCGGAAAAACTTTCCGGACTTAGGCTGACCCAACCCTGGAGAGCATGTCCGCTCATTTTTTGCTCCCAATTTTCCTGCGCGGAATCCAGTTTCGGGTTGGGCGATTCCAAAAGGGTTTTCAGCTCTGCATCAAGCTCGGCAATTTCCTGAGTGACCTTTTTCAATTCTGCTTGTTGCTCGGAGGAAGGGATCGAGAGGCGCGGTACGGGCGATTCTTTGTTTCCGTCGAGACCCTTTTCATCAACGGTGTTGAAGAACGCGTAAAATTGGTAAAATTCCTTCTGCGAAATCGGATCGTATTTGTGGTCGTGACATTCGGCGCAGGCAAAACTGGTTCCGAGAAAAGTTCTCGAAGTTGTGTCCACCCGACCCACGACATATTTGGTCAGGTATTCATCGGGATCAGCGCCGCCTTCGAAATTCACCATCTCATTCCGATTGAACCCAGTCGCAATTTTTTGTTCCGATGTGGCGTTCGGCAACAAATCGCCGGCGAGTTGCTCAATGGCAAACTCGTCGAACGGCATGTTTTTGTTGAAGGCGTTGATGACCCATTCGCGCCATTTCCAAATATCGCGATGATTGTCGATGTGATAACCGTTGGTGTCCGCAAAGCGCGCCACATCGAGCCAAAAAAGCGCCATGCGTTCACCGAATTCAGGCGAGGCGAGCAAACGATCCACCAGCTTTTCGTAAGCGTTGGAACTCTTGTCCGCCAGGAACGCGTTCACTTGCACGATCGTCGGCGGCAGCCCCGTCAGGTCTAAAGTAACTCGGCGAATCAGCTTGGTTTTGTCCGCTTCTCGCGAAGGCCGCAGCCCTTCTTTTTCGAGCCGCTGCAAAATAAAATAATCGATTTCATTTCGCGGCCATGATTTGTTTTTAATTTTCGGAATCTCCGGGCGCTCCGGGGCGAGATAAGCCCAGTGACCTTTCCAATTGGCACCTTCTTTGACCCAGCGCGATAACACCTCCACCTGCATTTTCGTCAACTTCCTGGGAAATTTCGCGGGGGGCATCCGGTCGTCTTCGTCACTGGTTGTGATGCGCCGGATCAATTCGCTTTTGGAGAGGTCACCAGGAATGATGGCGCTTTTGCCCGATTCCAACGTCTTGAATGGCTCCTCTTTGCGATCGAGCCGCAAACCTGCTTTGCGTTTGCTTTGATCAGGGCCGTGGCAGGCGTAGCAGTTCTCAGAAAAAATCGGACGAATGTCACGATTGAAATCAATTTTACCCGCACCAAACGAAGTCTGAACCGTGCATGCGATGGTTAGGACAAAAACGCAACAAGGTGCCAACCGCTTTTGCTTTGTTGAACAACCGAGCGCCCCAGGACGATTCAAGAAGTATGATTTTTGATTCATCGTTGTTCTGGGCAGCGGCCTCATCAGTTTATTTCACCTCTGGAGGACTTCAATCAATTTGATTTTGAATTCTCCTTTTGCACTTCCGCATGCTTCGGCAGACTTCAGTCATGGGCGTGACTCCGCAACAATTTGAGCAGATGAAGAATCGGCTGAAGAACCCCACGCGCTCTGCAAAATTGACCGCTCCGGTTTTTGGAAACAGTTTTCAGCCGGTCCGATTGCACGAAATGATTATCGGGATTGATCCCTCTTTGCGCGGGACTGGCTACGGCGTCATTCGTCTGGCCAAACCATTCCCGCAAACTCTCGCGCAGGGAACGATTTCCTGTCCGGCAAGCTGGGAACATTCGCGTTGCCTGGTAAAAATTGCGCAGACATTGCGTGATGTTCTGAAACAGCATCCAGCTACGGTTTGCGCCATCGAGGGACTTTTCTTCGCGCAAAATTTGCAAACGGCTTTGACGATGGGCGAAGCGCGAGGCGCGGCGCTGGTAGCCGTTGGTGAAGCAGGTTTGGACATCTTCGAAATTTCACCGCGCAAAGTGAAGCAGGCCATTGTGGGTTACGGCGCGGCGCAGAAATTAGCAGTGGCGAAAATGGTGCAGCGCATGTTGCATCTGCCGGAACCACCCTCGCCCGATGCTGCCGATGCGCTCGCCTTGGCTTTGGCGCACGCGCAAGGAATCAGCCGATTTAACTTGAGCGCTTCGAAACGAGTTTAGGTTTTCTATGGTGCCAGTGCGGAAGATTCTTTTTGGATCGCACGCGCCGCTTTTTTATTTCGAATCCGTGCTGCTCAAGCTCAAAGAATCTGCACTGGATGATTGAACCAAAAAAGCCGTTTCAAGCGAAAACAGCCAGCGGCTCCTTGCTCTGAAAAGTTAACTTCTCTTGCGGTCACTTCGATTGCTCCGTTCCGCTTCACGCATCGAAGACGGCGGTTGCGCGCGAGGCGCTGGAGCAGGCGAAGGGGCAGAGTAACTTGGCTGTCTTTGCACACTGCTCTGGACTGCCGAGTCGCTTCGATTTGGCGTATTAAATGTCGGTTGTCGTTGCACTGGGGCGCTCATTGCTGACGAAGGCGCAATGGAACGCCGTCCGCCGCCATCGTCGCGCGTGGGAGATTCTTGTCGGCGCATTTCACGCATGGCAGGTTGTTCCCGCTGAATCTGGGAAATACCTGGCTGCGAACGAACGGTGGTCGTCGCTCGTGATTCGCGCTGAGCAGGAACGGGTGCAGTTCCACTCGAACCGCTCTGCGCAATTGGAAAACCTGGAGAGGGTGACGCAGTCTCAACGGAACGACCGAAGCTCGTATTTCGCTGCTGCGTTGTGTTTTGTGCGGGCAACTGTCGGAAAGTGGTTGAGCCACTGCGACGAGAATTTACATCTTGCGGCGCAGAAGTAACACGAGAATCCAGACTTGTCGGAGAGGCGCCTGCGTTGGCAATCGTCGCGGGCTGTTCCTGAACCGTCGGTCGTGAACTACGTGTTCCGCTCGGTTGCGGAGATCTTAAAAAGGTCTGCCCGGTTGGCCGCGACGGAGTGGTAGTGACCGCAGGTTGCTGATTTTGCGTTACACTCGCAGAAGTGGAGTGACCGGAAGCCGGGCGCGTCAAAAGAATTCGATCCTGCGACGAACTGCTGGACAAAGAAGTGGAGGAAGTATTCTCCGTTGATTGGCTCGGGGAAATCGTGCGGCTTCCAATCGGCTGTCGGCGTGCCAAGGTGCTTTGCGCCGCAGCACTTGGCCTGAAAACGGTCAGGCTATTCCCCTCCAAACGCTCAGCTCTACCAACCGGGTTTGCGGTCGTTGGCAAATCCCGCAAAGGCACGGTTTTGATGGAAGTGCCGGTCGCCCCAGCAATGCGATGCCGTCCAATTCCTTCATTGAAAACGTTGTTGTCGTGTCCTCGACGATAGTTGTTTGCCACCACGCTGTGTCGGAAGATGTCTCCCGAATGTGATCTTGAAGCATAATAACGATAGGGATAGCGATCGCAAAAACGGCTTGTCGGAACAAAAGTGTAACAATCGTCGCGCAAACCGAAATCGAAGCTGAATCCGACATGCGAATTGCGATAACGAAATCCAAAACCGTCATAGTGAGCGGTCGGCGGCAACGGTGCCCAGCCACAATATTGATCGGTATAGCGCCAACTCACCCAAGCAGGCCCCCAGGTCGAACCAGGTAGCCACACCCAGCCCACGCGATCATCACAATGCCACCTTCCGTAATGGAACGGTGCCCAGCCCCACGAGTAATCGGACTGCCAATACCAGCCGGCAGAGCTGTAGATCCAGCGTCCCCGATCTGCATACGGACGCCAATCACGATTGATCACGACAACCGTCGGCTGCCAGCAACGGCCATAATCAGCGACTTCGATCCAACTGCCATATGGCGAAAGGGTTTGTTCGAAATAGCTGATGTTCACCTGCTGAGGCGGAGCAACCGTTGCATCATTAGGGGTAGGGTTCGCTGCGGCAGAATAAGAAGGTGCAGGCTCACTAATCAGTGGAGCGGGCAAAGCGCTGGTTGGTTCCGCCGGAGCAGCCTTAATTTCTCCGGACTGGGCGACTTCCGGATTAGGGTTGCCTTGCCGAACCAGCGCGGCCAACGCCGTTTCGGACAACCCTAAATCTTTCAAATAAACAATTTCGTCCACTGTGGGATTAAAGGTGTGACCAGATTTCTCCAGGTAAGCCAACAAAACTTCTTCGCCAACACCGGATTCAACCAACTTCACGACTTCAGAAACTCCCGCCGAAAGGTCAGCTGGCGGGATAACGGCCCGCAATGGCGCTGCATCGATTTCACTGTCCTCGGGTTGGGAAACCGCCGGTTCCGCGATGGTCACTTGGCTGGCAGAAACGGCGTTTGTTCCGTTGCTTTCCTCAAGACAGCCTAAGAAAAGCATCGGGCTGCTGATAGCCAGCATGAATCTCCAACCCCTTTTTATATTCGTCTTCATTTGGGTTATATGGTTACTCAAACTCTTTAGTGAACTTAAGTCAATTGGCTCTGTCTTCAAAGTTTTCCTCTTGTATTAGCTATAGCAATGGACGGTTCAATTTCAATTATATTCAGTGGCGGGTCGGTCAAAAAGCGCGGGATTGACCGTGAAAAACATTGCACCCATGAGAGGACTCCTTCAAATTACGGTGACTCGGTGGAGAGATGGCTGAGTGGTTTAAGGCACACGCCTGGAAAGCGTGCGTGGGTAACACCACCGTGGGTTCGAATCCCTCTCTCTCCGCCAGTTTATCAATCAAGCTCGCCCGTCACCATATCGCGATCTTTCTTCAATTGCGCAACGGTATCCCCGAACGGGATCTTTTTGAGCGTTGCACTCATAACAAAAAAACTCGCCAAGGCTGCCACGAGGAAGAAGGCGCTGAATCCAATTAAAACGGCCAACGCATTTTCCCAAAGTAAAAAAACCACAGTAGCCATAATCGCGACGACTGCCATTAAACTCAAAAAGACGAGCGCCACTCCCCAACCAACCACTGACATGGCGCGTTGTTTTTCTTCGCGCAATTCCAGGGTGATCAGTTCCAATCTGCTCTGAAAAAGCGCCAGCGCCGTTCCGAGCGCACGGCGAATGGATCCGAACAAACCAGAAGATTCCTCGTTTTCTTCCCGCCTTTTTCCGAAATGTTTCTCGCGCCGGGTTTCACCGAGGTTTATTTCAGCCGTTTTCATAATCTTTTTTTACTAATTAAAAATAATTTTCAGCTTCGTGTTGCGAACAATCAATCAGGCGCGCCCCTCATTTTCGCTCAGGTAACTTGTTAGCGTGAAATCAGAAAAAGGATGCAACTCAGAAAACGTCCTTCCATTCCAAAATTTTCTGTTCATTCCTCCCGTTCTGCCAAAACCTGCTGCGATGGCCGACGACGCACAACTCACCCCCATGATGGCGCAGTATCGCCGCATCAAAAGCGAGTTGCCCAAAGATGCGCTGCTTTTTTTTCGGCTCGGTGACTTTTACGAGATGTTTTTTGAAGATGCGCAAGTCGGCGCCCAACTTCTCAACGTTGCTCTCACCAAACGCGGCATTGTTCCGATGTGCGGAATTCCTTTTCATGCCGCCAACGGCTACATTGCAAAAATCCTTCGCGCCGGACGCAAAGTCGCCATTTGCGATCAAGTCGAGGAAGCGCGCCCCGGTCAATTGGTCAAACGCGAAGTCACGCAAATCCTCAGTCCGGGAACTCACTTCGACGAACGCTTGCTCGTCGCGGAACGAAATAATTTTCTCGCCGCAATTAGTTCCGCTGGGAAAATTTTCGGATTAGCTCTCGTAGATTTAACAACGGGTGATTTCAAAACGACCGAGATCGAGGGCGAAGCCTCGTTGCGCGCCGAACTGGAGCGCTTGCGTCCCGCCGAAATTATTTATCCCGGTGAAAACGCGAGCTTGCGAATGCTCCTGAACGGAACCGCCATTTGCAGCGGTTACGACGGTTGGGTTTTCGCCGCAGAGACCGCGCAGTTCACCATTCGCGACCATTTCAAAGTGGCAACGCTGGATGGATTCGGTCTGAAAAACTGCGAAGTCGCCATTGGCGCAGCGGGGGCCGCGATTCATTATTTGACCCAACATCTGCGACGAGATATTGCCAACCTCACGCGCATTTCTTTTTATCAAACCTCAGATTTTCTGACTCTTGATTCTACGACGTTGCGCAATCTGGAAATTCTCGAACCGCTTCGTCGCGATGCGCCCCGGACCACCTGTCTTTACGGCGCGCTCAATCGCACGGTCACACCAATGGGGGCGCGTCGTTTGCGAGACTGGCTTTCGCAACCCCTCGCCGATTTAGACGCCATTCAACAGCGTCAGCAAGTTGTCAAAGCGTGGACCGAAAATGGAACATTGCTTGAACACTTCCGCGCCCAACTCGCTGAAGTCCGCGACTTGGAACGAACCATTGGCCGACTGAGCGCTGGTTCCGGCAATGCCCGCGATCTGCTCGCGTTGAAAATCGCGCTTGAACAAATCCCTTCGCTCAAACAAATCCTGAACGATTTGGGAGGGATGCGTTCCACCGCGTCCCCAATCTCACTCCGTGAATTGCCGATGGGAGAAAAAGTCAGGGACGCGGCGGAACGCGTCCCTAACACGCTCCTGGAAAATTTAGGCGGGCAACTTTCAGAATCTCCCGACCTCGTTGAGTTGATCGGCCGCGCGATTGTTGACGAACCGCCGCTTGCATTGAAAGAAGGCGGGATTATTCGCGATGGATTTGACACGAACCTCGACGAAATCAAACGCGCTACCACGGATGGGAAAAATTGGATTGCAAAACTTCAACAGGATGAAATTGAAAAAACCGGAATCACCTCGTTAAAAGTCCGTTTCAATTCCGTCTTTGGTTATTACATCGAAATCACGCGCTCGAATCTCGACAAGGTTCCGCAAAATTACATTCGCAAACAAACCATCGCCAACGGCGAACGTTTCATCACGCCCGAGTTGAAGGAGATGGAAGGCAAGATTCTTGGAGCGGAAGAGCGCAGCATGAAATTGGAATACGATCTTTTCCTGCGTGTGCGCGAAGAAATCCTTGGCCAACTCCCGCAAATACAAACCACCGCTTCCGCGCTATCTCAACTCGATGTGCTCGGTTCGTTCGCCGACACCGCGCGGCTCTACAATTATTGCCAGCCGCAAATCGGCGACGAAGGCGTGTTGAAAATTTTCGAAGGTCGCCATCCGGTTTTGGACCAGGCGCTGACCGAAGAACGGTTTGTTCCAAACGACACG
>JBKJOA010000499.1:0-5433 GCA_046593365.1 Limisphaerales bacterium | reverse complement strand
GTCGGATACACTTCACAAGGTTTTCCCGACGCCGCGATTACCACGCGCATTATGTGGCTCGAAGGATTGGAACCGGGATTCAATCGTGGCGGAAATGTCGATTCTTATGCACGCTACATTTACATTCACGGCACCGGCAACGAATCGACCATTGGCCACCCCGCTTCGCATGGTTGCGTCCATCTCGCAGCGGAAGATTTAATTCCGCTCTACGACAAGTTGCCGATTGGAACATTGGTTTGGATTTCGGAACGCTGATTCGTTTGCGAATGGATCATTCAAACGGCACGGAAATATTTGATCGCGGGACAAGCAAATTTCATTCATGGTTGGTTTACGGCCATGTCTGCGAATTTTTTCAGAATGCGAATGCTTCCGACGCTCTTGATGGGTGCAGTTGCCCTGTCCTTCAGCCTTGTAAAAACTCCGGTCGCGTGGGGTCATGCCGATCTCCTTCCGCTCATCGACCTCGTTGCCAGACAAATCGAAGCCAATCCAAAAAATGCCGCGCTCTATTGGCGGCGGGGTGAACTGTATCGCCTGCATCTTGACTGGAAATTGGCCGAAAGTGATTACGACCGCGCCGCTCAACTTGATCCCAAACTTGTCGCGGTTGATCTGGCCCGTGGAAAGTTGTTGTTTGAAACCGGGCAGCACGAGCGAGCTAAAGTTGAGTTGGATAAATATTTGGCCGGCCAGCCGAACCAATTAGATGCCCTGACGACTCGCGCGCGAGTGTTGGTGAAACTCGGCCAAGGTAAGGACGCTGTCGCTGATTTCACCCGAGCCATTGAGCAAATGCCCAGGCCGATGCCCGAATATTTTGTGGAACGAGCACAGGCGCAATCTGCCGCCGGAGAAAATGAAGCAGCGTTGCGAGGACTCAATGAAGGTGTGAAGATCTTCGGAGCGTCTATGACGTTGCAACTTTATGCCATCGACCTGGAACTGGCTCTCCAACACTTTGACGAAGCGTTGAGACGGCTGGAAACGATTTCCAACCAATCCGAACGAAAAGAGAAATGGCTGGCGCGGCGCGGCGAAATTCTGGTTCTGGCTGGTCGCCAGGATGAAGCGCAAAAATCTTTCGCGGCGGCGCGAGTCGCCATTGAATCTTTGCCGCAGCGTCTGAAGCAAACACCGGCCATGCTCGATCTGGAAAAAAACGTGAGTCGCGCATTGGCTCAATTCCGATGAAAATCATAACAATACCATGAAGTTTTTATACTGCGTATGCACAGCGATGGTTAGCCTTTCCGTCTTTATCACGAACTGTAGTGCGCAGGTCGCTCAATATGATTTCAACGGTAGTTTGAGTTCCAGCGTGGGCGGGGCTGTGCTCGTAACGGGGTTCGCCGCGCCAGCCGTGAATGCAGGTGTCACCTTCAGCAACGTCACCATCAGCGGCCAATCTGCTCAGGTGGCAGCACTGACTCGCGGAACTTTCCTACGAATGAATCATGGTCTCGGCACGAACGGCGGCGGCACGTTGCTCAACCAATACACCTTGATCATGGACGTGAACTTTCCAAGTCGCATCAGCGGTTGGTCCGTCTTTTACCAGAGCAACACTAACAATACCGACGACGGCGAGTGGTTCGTGAATTCTGCGGGTGGCGTTGGCATTTCAGGTAACTACGGGGGCAGCGTCCCGACCAATACATGGAACCGTTGTGCAGTTGTCGTGGATCAGGTCGCCGGTACGTTCACCAGCTTTATCAATGGAGGGCAGGTGCAGCAGAACACGGGATTGTCACTTGATGGTCGCTGGGCGTTGAATCCGCAAGTGTTGCTTTTCGCTGACGAGAATCAGGAAAATTCGCCGGTGTTGGTGAACAGTGTGCAGTTGCGTCCGTATGCGATGATTCCCGCCGACCTCGCCGCGCTGGGTGGCGCGACCGCCAGCGGCGTTCCGTTTCCAACTCCGCCCACCCTCCAACTCACCAGTCCGAACGGCGGCCAAACCTGGCAGGCTGGCACCACTAATCCGATCACCTGGACATCCACTAATCCGAGCGGTTCCGTGAGCGTAGAGGTTTATCGCGGTGGCCTGTTCCTCGCCACGCTCGCCACGGTGCCGATGACCAGCGGCAGTTACGCATGGGTGATCAGCCCGACGATTGGCGACACGAACACTTATCGCATCCGCGTTACCTCCATGAGCTACGCGTCCGTGTTCGACGAATCGGATGCTAACTTTACGATCACAGGCTCGGCCGGCGGCAACCCAATGTTCGGCCAATCGTTGCAAGCAAACGGCGGCTTCGAGTCGCTTTTGGGTAGTTGGACGATTATTGAAGGCAATCCGCTCGTGCTCGACAACTCGGGGGGCAAAGGTAGTCCGCATGGGGGCACCTGGTTCTTCCACGGTGGCAAGAATACGAGCGCAAGCAACGCCATCGTTCGCCAGGAAATCAATCTCATTGCCGCGGGTTTCACCACCACCAACCTCGACAGCGGCACCGCGCTAGACACCCTGGTCTGGCTGCGCAATTGGTATGGCGCAGGCACGTTCGACGACCAGGTATTCTGCCGCGTGGCGTATCTTGATGCCGCCATGAATGAAATCGCCGCCGTGCGCTGCATGATTGCCGCGAACAACGCCTGGCTTCAGCGCAACCTCACCGGCCTGCTACCCTCCGGAACTCGTCAGTTGCGCGTCGAGATCGTTGGTCGTCATCGCCGCGATTTGGACAATGACAGTATGGCTGACGACGTGGTGGTGCGCCTTCAGCAGCCTTTCCCACTTCCGCAACCGAACATCACCAAGCTGCCGATGCTCCAGGACGTGCGCACCAATGCGATGACTCTTCTGTGGGAAACGGATGGCAACCTTGTGCGTCATTACGTTGACTGGGGTCGCTCAAACATTACCGAGCATACAATCACCAACATTGAAACGCTTCAGATTGATTCCACGCACTTTGTGCATCGCGCCACGATCACGGGCTTGGAGACCGAGACCTCCTACATCTATCGCGTCCGCAGTGGAGTTAACGCCACACCGAGCTACACTTTCACCACCGCGCCGCATCGCGATAGCCCATTCATCACCGCCTGGTGGGGCGACAATCATAACGGCACCGTCACGCTCGCGACGCACGTCACCAACTTGATGAGCCAAGGCCCGAACCTGATTTGCGTGGCGGGCGACATAGTGAACAGCGGGAATAACCTCTCCGAATGGCATAACTACTGGTTCAAGCCGCTCGAAACGTTGAACGCCGCACAAACGACGCCCGTAATTTTCGCTCGCGGCAATCACGATGGCGAACACGCGCTTGCCTACGCTTACAGCATCCTGCCGGGGAACGAGGCATGGTTTGCTTTCGACTATGGCAACTCCCGGTTTATCTTCCTCGACAGCGAAGTGAACACCAGCACGGAGGTGGCGCAATTTAACTGGCTCGCCGCCGAGTTGAGCCGCCCGGAAACACAAGCCGCGGCATTTCGGATCATCTGCTTCCATCGCCCCCCATTCGTGAATTGGTGGCTGGGCGGAGGACATACCGGCGAAGGGTGGGTGCAAAACGATTGGGTGCCGTTGTTTAGCCAGAAGAATGTGGACTTCGTGATCGGAGGTCACATGCACGCCTATCAACGCGGCATCACCAACGGTGTGATGTATGTCGTCAGCGGGGGCGGGGGCGGGTTCTTAGACACCGAACGCGTCGCAGACTGGCCATTCGTCACCGCTGAATTTGTCCAATATCATTTCGGATTAATGACAGTGAACGACAACGTCCTCTCGTGGGAAGCCATCGGAGTAAACAACCAGCCTCTAGATGTTTTCGCGCTCACCAGCCGTATCCCAAAAATCAGCAAACCGACGGTCGCAGGAAACTCGTTGCCGGTAGTGATAACGGGTAAACCTGGCACGACTTACATTACCGAAAGCTCGCTCGACCTCGTAGCCTGGTCGCCGGTAAAGACCAACACCGTTCTAAACACGGGCACGCCGACTTTTACGAACACGTTTGCCATTGGCACTGGCGCGCTCTTTATCCGCGCACGAACGAGCAATTGAATGGCGGGCAACGCGAGGTGTTTGAGGAACCGGAGCGCATTCGAGCACTTCCCATGAACGCGGCTGTGTCGCAGACCAGCCGCAGCAACCTCGACATCAAAGGCCCTCGGAAAAAATCAGATTTCTTTCGGCTTTGCACCATGCTGCGCCTTTTCGAGGACGACACACCCGCGCACCAATGTGTTGAGTTCGGAAACAGTGCCCGAGACGCGCCGCATAAACTGCGGTGGTCAAATTCTCACTTCCCACTTTCCCGTTTTAGCTTAACTTCAGCCTGTGAATTTAACGGAACAGATGACGCAATTGGCCCAGCAAGCCAAAGCTGCGTCGCGCGAACTCGCCCGGCTCACGACGGCGGAGAAGAATAATTGCCTTCTTGCCATGGCCGACGCGCTCGACAAGGGCGGCGACGTTATCAAATCCGCCAACGCCCGCGACATGGAAACTGCGGCGCAAATGGGACTTTCTTCTGCGATGCTCGACCGCCTCAAACTCGATGACAAACGCATTTCCGCGATGGCAAAGGGTCTCCGTGAAGTCGCCGCGCTCCCCGATCCCGTTGGAAGAATTCTCGACGAACGAAATCGGCCAAATGGTTTGAAGCTCCAAAAAATTTCCACACCGATTGGCGTCGTGGTCATCATTTACGAATCGCGTCCCAACGTTACTGCGGATGCCGCGAGCCTCTGTTTTAAATCAGGAAACTCGACAATTTTGCGCGGCGGCAAAGAAGCAATTCACTCGAATCAAATCATCGCTGAGATTATGGTGACAGCCGCGAAGAAACATCTCGCAGCGTTTCCTGAACACGCCATTCAAGTCGTCAGCACAACTGATCGTGATGCCATCAAAGAACTTTTGTCCCTCACACAATACGTCGATTTGTGCATGCCGCGCGGCGGAGAAAGTCTAATTCGCGCCGTCACTGAATGTTCCAAAGTTCCGGTCATCAAACATTACAAAGGCGTCTGCCATGTCTATGTCGATGGCGAAGCTGATTTGAAAATGGCTGAAGAAATTGCGCTCAACGCGAAGGTGCAGCGTCCCGCCGTTTGCAATGCGATGGAAACGTTGCTCGTAGATAAAACAGTCGCTTTAAGTTTTCTTTCAACACTCGCCGGAAAGTTGAATGAGAAGAAAGTCGAAGTTCGTGCTGACGATGCTTCTCGTGAAATTCTTAAATCAAAAATTTCAAATTTAAAATCCGCAACAGAGCAGGATTGGTTCACCGAATACAACGACTACATTTTGAATGTGCGCGTCGTGGACGGTTTGAAGTCCGCCATCGATCACATCAACCATTACGGTTCGTCTCACTCAGACAGCATCGTCACAAAGAACGAATCGCGCGCGAAACAATTCCTCGCCGAAGTCGATTCCGCAACCGTTTATTGGAACGCCTCAAC
>JBKJOA010000450.1:0-4582 GCA_046593365.1 Limisphaerales bacterium | reverse complement strand
AATTTTTCTTCCAACGATTATCTTGGCCTTGCGAATGACCCCTTGTTGAAAAACGCGGCGATTGAAGCGGTCAAAAAATTCGGCGCAGGTTCAGGCGCGTCGCGGCTTATTTGCGGCTCGCTCGCTCCGCATCACGAACTGGAAGAAACGTTGGCCGATTTCAAAAAAACCGAAGCCGCTCTGGTTTTTGCAACCGGCTACGCCGCTGCGGTCGGGACGATTTGCGCACTCGCAGGCAAAGACGACATCATCGTCCTCGATAAATTAGTTCACGCGTCGATCATCGACGCTTCCCGGTTATGCGGCGCGCAACGACGCATTTTCGCCCACAACGATTTGAATGAGTTGGAAGATATTTTGAAATGGGCAAATGAAAAAATCCAAAGTCCAAAATCCAAAGTTCAGAGCGCATCGCATCCGCACATCTTGATTGTCACAGAATCTGTTTTTTCCATGGACGGCAATTGCGCCCCTCTAACAGAAATTGTTGCGCTGAAGGAAAAGTACGGAGCCTGGCTGATGGTCGATGAAGCGCATGCGACTGGAATTCACGGAGCACACGGACGTGGATTGAGCGAGAGTTGCGGAGTCTCGCAGGAAATCGAAGTCCAAATGGGAACTTTAGGCAAGGCGCTCGGCGCATCCGGAGGATATATCTGCGGCTCGCGCAGTTTGATTGATTATTTGGTGAATCGCGCACGCAGTTTTATTTTTTCCACCGCGCCGGTTCCTGCGGCGGCGGCGGCGGCCACGGCGGCCATTCGTTTTTCGCAAACTAACGACGGAGAACAACGACGACAATTGCTTTGGCAGCGCGTCAATCAATTCAATTCAAAATGCAAAACTCATAATGCAAAACTTTCCGCCATCATTCCGCTGATGATTGGTGATGAAAATAAAGCCGTTCAAACCGCGACTGATTTGCGTTCCCAAGGATTTTTGATTCCCGCAATTCGCTATCCCACGGTCGCTCGCGGTGCGGCGCGCTTGCGTTTGACTCTGACGGCCCGACACACCCTGGAAGAGGTTGAGAAACTTTGCGACGCCTTGGATAATTTGAAAATCGCCATGCGCAATTCGTAATCTGAATGCACAAGCTCGCCCAACTCGATCACCAATATGTCTGGCATCCTTTCACGCAAATGCGCGATTGGCTGAAACGCGAGCCAATCGTCATCGCTTCGGGAAAAGGCGCACGGTTACAAGATGTTCATGGCAACGAGTATCTGGACGCAAATTCTTCGATCTGGACGAATCTGCATGGCCATGGACATCCGAAAATCAATCTGGCGATTCGCGCCCAGCTCAAAAAAATCTCACATTCATCCGCCCTTGGTTTTGCGAATGAACCGGCCTCGTTGCTCGCTGAAAAATTAGTCAAAGCCGTGAATTCAAACACGGTGGGGCGAGCGTCCTCGCGAGCCGTTTCAAAGGCATTTTTCTCCGACGACGGTTCCACCGCGATGGAAGTGGCACTGAAGCTGGCTTTCGAATTTGCGCGGCGCAGTGGTCGCAGCCAAAAACCCAAATTCCTCTCCGTCGATGGCGCTTACCACGGCGACACCATTGGCGCGGTCAGCGCGGGGCATATCGATTTATTTCACAAGGCTTATTCCGGTTTACTGTTCAAGACCGATAAAGTCGCCGCGCCCTACTGCTATCGCTGTCCGCACAACCAGGCCAGGCCGGAGCGAGGGGATGCGCGCGATTACCGGAAATGCAATTTTGAATGTTTAAAATCGGTTGAGCAAAAATTTTCCGCGCAGCGCCAAACCAAAAATCCCTTCGCGGCAATGGTGGTGGAGCCGTTGATGCAAGGCGCTGCGGGAATGATCGCGCAACCACCCGGCTGGTTGAAACGCGTCTCGGAAATTGTGCGCAACGACGGCGCGCAATTAATCGCCGATGAAGTGATGACGGGATTTGGGCGGACGGGAAATTTGTTTGCCTGCCATCAGGAAAATGTGCAACCCGACTTCATGGCGCTGGCCAAAGGAATGACCGGTGGTTATTTGCCAATGGCCGCAACGCTCACCACGGGAAAAGTTTTTGACGCGTTCCTGGGCGAATACGATGAGTTCAAAACTTTTTTCCACGCACACAGCTTCACGGTCAATCAACTGGGCAGCGCCGCGGCCCTGGCCAGTCTGGAAATTTTGCAATCGCCCGAATCCATTTCCGCGAGACGCGAGTTGCAAAATAATTTGCGCGGCGAGCTGCAAAAACTCTGGAGTCTGGAAAATGTGGGGGACATCCGTCAGGTCGGTTTGGTGGCAGGAATTGAGCTGGTAAAAAACTGGCGGACCCGCGAGCCATTTGCTTTAGGCGAAGGCGCGGGCATACGTGTCTGCGAGGCGATGGCGGGTCGAGGAGTGCTCACGAGACCGATTGGAAACGTGATTGCCCTTTTGCCGCCTTACTGCACGACCGCGAAGCAACTCGGGAAAATGATTTCAGCGCTCGGCGAATCGGTGGAAGAAATCTTAGGAAATCAATTTATTCCTGCGCCCAAAAGTCGATCACCAAAACGTCCTCGAGGACAGGGATGAGCACTTTGCCGAAATTCTTGTGTTCTGGATGCGGCAAGTAAGCGTCACGATCTTTATCAGACTTAAAAGTAACTACGAAGCAGTGGGTGTATCCTTTATCGTGTTTTTCCGGGCTGACGTTGGTGCCCCATTCCAAAGCGGCGATTTGCGGAATCTTTTTTTTCAAATCGCGGAAGGCCGTTTCCACTTTTCGAATTTCCTCCGCATTGGTCCCCGCTTTGAATTTCAGGATCACGACATGCTGAAGTTTTCCTGATTTGGCGGATGTTTCGGCAGCGATTCCGCACAACGAGAGAGCGGCGACTAAGGTGATAGTTAAGAGAATTATTTTCATAAATTTATTCTTTGGGCGCGGTGGTCATTGGGAAATTATCGGTGCGAAACGGGGAGGCAGGCAAGCCATCTTTGTTCCACAAGTTTACCACGGGAAAATCCGCCCAGCCAAAGCGCACCGCGACAGGCTCCGATACATTGGGGCTGCTCACCACAATTTTATCGTCGTCGATTTCTGCCACGGCCCAAACAAATTTCTTATCTGCGCCGCAGATTGCGAAACCTTTCAATGCGCCGCCCCGCGCTTCCAACCCGCAGCCCACATGGTCAAAGCTTAGAATGGCTTTGTCCCCCTTCACCCTCATCTTTTTGTAGATGGGCCCGGAGTAAACAATTTTTTCGTCATAAGCAACGCCCCGCGCCGCCAAGGCCAGCCGCGCGCCTACAGGAGCTTTTTTGTTCGGATGAATATCTTTTTCATCACCCACATCGGTGATCACAGCCACGCCGGTTTTGGGTAACACGGTGGTAGTGTAGAGCTGCGCCTCGCGTAGCTCGGCCCAGGCGCTTTCGGCTGGTTGATTTTTAATCGCCTGGAACGGGGCCAACTGCACTGCCAAAAATGTAAAATCGCCTTGGTTCCAATCGCGACGCCAGTTGCGAATCATATCCGGGAAGAGGGAACGATATTGGTGCGCACGGCCCGCATTGGATTCGCCTTGATACCAAATCGCTCCTTTGATCGTGTAAGAAATCAGCGGCGCAATCATCCCATTGTAAAGTTCAGTCGGTTTCCACGGCGCGTACGGTGCGGGTTTAGGTTTTCCGGATTTATCTTCGGCCTTTTCCTTTTCGTATTTAGCCAGCGCTTCCTCGTAGCTTTTTTTTACCGGTTCGTAGGCATCAAGAATCTCTTTCTTGTAACGCGGATTGGATTCCAAAACGTCTTGCTTCATCCAAACTTCCGCGGGCGAACCACCCCAGTCGCTCTGAATCAAGCCTACCGGAACACCGAGCGACTTTTGCAAATCACGTCCGAAGTAGTATCCGACCGCCGAAAATCCGGGCGTCGTGGTTGGATTCGCCTGCTGCCATTTTGATTTAAACTCGTCGATTGGCTCATTTGCTTTTTTCTTGGGCACGACCAACAAGCGCAGCATGGAATTGCTGGATGCGGCGATGTCCGCTTCCGGCGCAAACGAACTTTTCAGAGGCCATTCCATGTTCGATTGGCCGCTGCAAATCCAAACTTCGCCCACCAGAACATTAGTGAGTTCAATGGAATTTTTTCCACTCACCGTAAAGACGTCCGGCCCGCCGGCTTTTAATGAGGAAAGTTTAAGACTCCATTTTCCCTGTTTCGCCTTGGTGGAAACTTTTTGGTTTCGAAATTTGACGGTCACGTTCTCACCATCGTCAGCCCAACCCCAAACGGAAACGGACACGCTTCGTTGTAAAACCATGTTGCTGGAAAAGAGGGAAGGCAATCGAACGTCCGCTGACGCGGTTAAAGTTGCTGCGAGAAAAAGGCCGCTGATGAAAAGAGAAACTGGTTTGCGCATGCCCGATACTCCAACGCAAGAGCGAACCACGGTCAAGCTGGTTTGCCAAAATAATTCCGGCATCGATCTGAACTCGCTCTATAAATCATCGAAAACTAAAATCCTTTGTTGGCTCGCCAGAGAAGAACCCCACCGATGGCTTGGAAAATAAGATTAGGCAGCCAAACGATGAGGTGCGGTGCCAATTCAGGACGCGTA
>JBKJOA010000349.1:0-9729 GCA_046593365.1 Limisphaerales bacterium | reverse complement strand
AGTTCTTCAAACGAAATGAGGAAGGTGGTCACTCTTATGTCTGGCGACAACCGGTGACAACAGCAGAAGTTTGCGTAGCCGAAGAAGCACGAGCATCTTGCCCAACGGAAACGATTGGCAACGACGGGGGTTAAAATAAATATTTAGTTTTCTAGTGCGCATTAAACTGGGAGAAATTCCCGCCTGCGCTGTGCAACGCATGAACCGCCTGCCCATAATTGTTTTTTTCCTGGGATTTTTTCACGGTTACGGGCCAGATGTTGTCATTCTTCGGATTTCTGGCGAGTGCAATGGTGGACGAGGGTTACGTGAGAAACCTTACCATCAACACGGCGTTTGGCATGTCATTAAAAAGCAGAACACGAACGTTAATCCAGCCCTGGCCCAATTTAGAATAGTTATGCGGCTGTTGCGGTTTAGTTCACTGGCAAGAAAAAAAATTACCATTTCATTTTTCCTAGATACCGCAAGCTATCCGTTATTTGTTGCTCGGAGACAGGTGATTCATCTTCGATAAAAAACCATTTCACCTTGGCTTTCTTTGCCGCGCGGAGAATCGGGGCATAATCAATTTTCCCGCTGCCCAGAGCCACGTCATTGGTCACATCGGACTGCCCCGTCAACAACCCGGTTTTCGTGCTCTCTTTCATCCCCTTCAAGTGCATCAGCTCCCAACGGGTGCCATATTTTTTGAGCAATTGGATGGAATCTTGCCCTCCGTGAACCACCCAAAAAACATCCATTTCAAAAGACACAAATTTTGGATTCGTTTCTTTCATCATCAGATCAAACAGTGTTCCGCCGTCATGAGGCTGGAATTCATAGCCGTGGATGTGATAAAAAAATTTTAATCCCTGTTTGGCCAACGTTGCGCCCGTCTTGTTGAAGATCGCAATAGCGTCGCGACAGGCCTTTTCATTGAACGCGCCATCGTGAGGAATCCATGCACAACCGACATATTTCAACCCCAGCGCCTTGGCCTCGGTCGCCACCGTTTCTGGATGATCACGAAATCGCTCGAAGGGGAAATGTCCGCTCACCGCCTCCAGACCGCGCGCAGTCAATTCGCTTCTAAATTTCTCCGGAGTCAAACCGTAAGTGCCCGCCAGCTCCACATACTTAAGTCCGTAATCCCGAACTTTATTGAGCGTGCCCGGAACATCTTTGGCAAATTGGTCACGCAAACTGTAGAGTTGCAAACCGACTGGCCCTTTGACTTTTTCAACGGAACTCGCCGGGGCTGCATTCGCCATGTTCGTGATCAAAGCGAAGGAGCCAACTGCAACCTGGAAAAAATTTAACAGCGTTTTCATAATTAATTTTGATCGATAAGGTAATTTTGAAATCACTGTGACCCTCAACCTGTTTTTGGCAAATACAATTTGGCAACAAAAAATGAGGCAGGAAAATTCTTCGCGGTCTTCCATCGGAACTCGTGACGCAAACCCCGCCGTCGTCCTCTGGTCGGCGCCATGAAAACAAAATCAAACTGAGATGACGTCGTCGCGCTTTCGCTCTTTACGCTCTTTTCGTTCCCAATACCACGCGATCCAGATCGTGACCTCATAAAGAAGCTGCAATGGAATTGCCATCAAGACTTGAGTGACGACCTCGGGAGTGGTCAGCATCGCGCCGAGGATGAGATTGATCACGATCATATAGCGGCGGAAACCGGCCAGCTTTGCGTAATCGAGAATGCCGATTTTCACCAACACCAGCAACACGACCGGCAATTCAAACCCGAGGCCCATACCCAATATAAATTTGCAGACGAAGCTGATGTATTCTTCGGCGCGCCACGTTTCCGCATTAAAGCCCATCCATTCGGAATATTGGATTGAAGCCTTCAACGCGACGGGCATCAGGATGAAATAGCAAAAGCAAATGCCGGTGAGAAAGAGCAGGAGCCCGATCGCCAGGCCAGAAAACGTGTATTTCTTCTCTTTCACTTTCAACGCTGGGAAAACGAAACCGCCAATGAAATAAAACAAAAACGGCGACGCCAGCGCGATGCCGCCATAGAGCGCGATTTGCACGGCGAGAAAAAACGCCGCCGCTGGCCCGAGGTTTACAAGATTTACTTTCTTTACCCGATAATCGGTTCCATACGCGTTGGTCAACGGTTTGAGGCCGAGAAAGACATTCGTGCCAACCGTGATCGGCGAGAGTTCAAGCGCGGAATGGACGTTCGTTCCGAACAAGCCAGCCTGGTTCGTTTCCAGCTTGAACGAGCCAATCCGGTTTGTGCCTATGAAAAATTGGACGCTGGGCTTTTCAGCAGACTTGGTCAAGCTCGCGATATGCAAAACCTTGAAGATGAAGTTGCCCACAGGATTGTCATCCATGTGGTCAAGCGGCCACGTCAGAATCCGGACTAGCGTCGGAGCGGCCAGCAAACAAAGAAGAAATGTGACAGCAGTCGCGCCGGCGCATTTCATTAACGTCCACCGCAAATCTTCCAGGTGTTCTAAAAAAGATTTCGATGGGCCACCCTCTTCCTCCTCGTGAGGATAGGGATCATCGTAGTCATTTCCCATCTAAAATCCCGGCGAAGAATTTACAGGGGTTTGCTCTGATCAAGCGGGTGCGGAGCGATGTCCGCTGGTTGCGAACCTTCTGGAGGAAGTTTTTTGGTCGAAGCGGGAGATTCATTCGCAGCCCGATGAAACTCTTCCGTCACGTCGCTGGAAGCTTTCTTGAATTCATTGATCCCCTTACCAAGTCCGCGGGCCAATTCCGGAAGTTTCTTCGCGCCAAAGAGCAAAAGAATCACCGCAAAAATCAATACGATTTCTCCACCACCCATACCGAATACTGCTAAAATTGTGTTCATATTTTTCGAGGTTTAGGGTTTGGCGTCTTCGTCGCCGCTGGAACCTTTTTTGAATTCCTTGATGCTTTGGCCAATCCCGCGCGCCAGCCCTGGCAACTTCTTTGCGCCAAAGAGCAAAACAATTACAGCTAAGATCAGAACCAATTCCATTCCGCCTAGACCAAAAACTGCAAACAGGGCATTCATATCGTGATGGAAACTAAGCCTGCATTGCAGGTTAGTAAAGGCTCAACTTGATTGACGGGCGGAAGAACCTATTTGGCCGGTTCGACGAAGATGAATTCGCCACGACGGTTTTTCGACCAGACGGCTTCCCCCGGACCGGTCGCAGCCGGTTTCGCTTCGCCGAAGCTGACGGTGTGAACCTTTTCAGCGGAAACTCCGAGGTTGACCAGATATTCGCGCAACGCATTGGCGCGGCGATCTCCGAGCGAGAGATTGTAACCTTCCGTTCCGCGTTCGTCGCAATGACCTTCGATCAACAAGTCACCGGCTGGTTGGGATTTGATCCCACTCGCCACGGCATCGAGCTTGGATTTTTCACTGCCTTTGACGGTGGCGCTATCGACATCAAAATAAACCGTATCGCTGGCGAACATATCACGATTTTTGTTGCGAGTATCCCAATCGCTCGGGCGGCCATCGGCGGCAGGAATGGTTCCGTCTGAATTAGCAGTAATACCATTTGGCACTGTGTTTCCATCACCGATGCCGCCAGGCGTGCCTGAACCAATACCAATGCGTTGCCCAGGAATTGGGGTGGTTCCTATCATGCGTTTTTTGCAACCGGTGGCGGCAAAGATTAAAACAAATCCGAGGATAAAGAAGTTGAAGAGTGTGGTGCGTTTCATTTGATTTTTTTTGATTTAGGAAACATTATTTGATTGGTGTAGGAACAGTTCTATTTTTCTATTTTGCCCAACATGGCTGAGAGCTGCTTCCCGAAATTCGGTTGACATCCTTGACACGTTTAGTAGGCACGTCAAGTAAAGACAGCCCCCGGCTCCCATTTTTTCTGCGAGTGAAAATGACCGTCCGCGAATTCGCGCCCCAGGCCGGATCTTCCCCTACCGCAAGCACGCTGGCTGACCCGCCTTCCGCCGGAACAATGCAAATATCAAACTCGCTCGTTTGAGAAGTGAACACGATGGTTTTACCGTCCGGCGACCAATCTGGTTCGGTTATATTTCCACCGACGGGTGCAGTTGAGATTCTCTGCGGTTGCCCACCATCGGCATCAATTTTGTAGAGCGCGGCACGCCCACTCGTGGAAACATAACAAATGGTTCGGCCATTGGGCGACCAACAAGGTGACGATTCGCTGTCACGGGTTTTCGTGAGCTGTTTCAAATTGGTCCCGTCCGCATTGCACACAAACAACTCTGTATTGCCTGTTTTGCTCAAAATCAACGCCACGCGCCGACCGTCCGGCGAGACGGCGGGACTTAAATTTGACCCTCCATACCCCGCGATTTTTTGTCGTGCTCCACTCGTCAGATCGTGCGCGAGAATGTCGGGAAAACCGGATTTGTAGGAGACGTAGTAAAGTTTTCTCTGCCCCGGCATCCAGGCCGGCGCACTGACCAAACTTTTATCGTGCGTCACGGCAACGGCATTCGCACCATCATAATCGGCGATGTAAATTTCACTCGTTTTCCCTTCACCAACGCGAAAGGCGATTTGCCCTTGCGTCACTCCTTTACGCTGTGTGACGGTCAGGATCACGTCGTTTGCAAGTGCGTGCGCTTGCGAGCGAGTATTGCCACCAGTGTAAGCCTTTGAAAAAATCGTGGTTTTACTTTGATCGCTCAAGCGTCCGCCAACCTGGCCATTGTTGCTCCCGCTCAAACTGAAAGACGCAGCATCCGCTCCGACGATTTCGAAACCGTGAACTTCCAAATCGAATTTCAAAACTTCCTGCGCGGTGCCGGAAAATCCGCTTATGTAAATTGGGATGACTTTGGATGGGTCTCCCCAGCGCTTGATCGTCCCTTCGGTGGGCTGTTGCGCCGAAATTTGTTGAAGAAACCCAGCCGCAAAAATTGAAATGAGTGTAAAAATTATTTGTAGTTGTTTCATCCGAGTCCTCGTTTTGCTTTCAGGTTGAAGTTAATGATATAAACCCGTTGAGAATCGCTGCTGCTCTCCGGGAATGGGGCAATGAAACTTAAAGAATCGATAGCGCGGCGGACCGATTTATCCAGAACTAGATTGCCGGAAGCTTTGATAATGTCAGCGGAACTAACCTTCCCACTTCTTGCAATCACCACCTTAACCTTTGTGTTCGCCTCGTTATCATCAATATCAGCCGGAGCCGTCCAAGCCGCATCGTATTTGCTAAAAACGAGGTCCCGGTAATTGATTTCCGCCGCTCCTCCTCCGCCACCAAGCGATTCAATCCCTTTGCTCAAGGAAGATAAATTCTGTCCCAGTTTATTCAGCGAGTTGTTTACTGCTGCCAATCGTTGGTCACGCGCTTGTTGGTCAGCTTTTTGGCTGGCGATACGCGCCGCTTCAGCAGCAACTTTTTTATCAACTGCATTCCGCACGGTCGGATTGCTGATGTCGGGAACATCGCGCGGCTTCGGAGTAACTTTTGCCTTCGGCTCGGAAATATCCACCGGTTTAGGCAATGTCTTGGTCTTTTTAATTTTTGGCACTGGAAGCTCAGAAACCTCTTCGTGTTTCGGCTCAGGGGCCAGCTTTGCCTGCTCAACCTGCTTTGGTGGCTCAGGTACGGGTTCAACAGGTTTAGGTGGAATAACCTCGGCCGGTTTAACCACCGGAGCCGGTGCTGGCGCAGCAGCAGCCTGACTCGGACTTCCGCCGCCGCGCGTTTTTCCGTCCGTGATAATCGCATTCGCCGGAATAATCTGAATGAGGTGCGGTGGTTCCTCGATTTTCTTTTCAGCGTGGAATGCCGTTCCCACGATTAGCACCAAAAACAAAAACGCGTGCATCGCAGCGGAAACTATCAAACATTTTTTTTGGAATCGGTTCATCCTTTTATTGCGGCGCGGTTTTCAACTCGAAACGGATAATCTCCCGTTTTTGGCAACCGTCCATGACCGCGTATAAATATTCACTAGGCGCTTTTTTATCGGTGCGAATCGAAACAAACGCGTTTGGATTCGCCCGCGTCATGTTTTTCAATTGATCCAGCATCGGCACGAGTGCTATTTGGCGACCGTTCAATTTATAAATTCCTTGCGGTGAAATCTCGACGGTCATTCGGTCCTTTGCTTCGACTTTCCCTGATTTATCGCCGCCTTTCGGCAGCTTCAAATCCATCGATTGCTCCAACATCGGTCGTGTGATGATGAAAATCAGCAACAGCACAAACGCCAAATCCAGTAGCGGCGTGATGTTGATTTCATTCAACGTCACCAGCGAATTGCGTTTGGAAAAGCGCCTCATACCTGACAGAAACTATTCATCATCCTTCAAATATTCTGATTCCATTTTGGAAACAAGCTCCTGCGCGAAATTATCTAATTCCACCGAGCGCACTCGCAGATTGTGAACCAGATAGTTGTAACCAAACATCGAAGGAATTGCGACCAGGAGCCCGGCTACCGTCGTCACGAGCGCCGTCGAAACACCCGGAGCCATCGTCGCCAAATCCGCCTGTCCTTTCTGCCCGACATCCGCGAATGTGATCATCACACCCCAAACCGTTCCCAGCAGCCCGAGAAAGGGGGCTCCGCTCACCACGATGGCCAGCAAAATCAAGCCCGACTCCAGTTTCAACGACTCGCGTGCCACCGCATTTTCCAAAGTGCGCTTCAAATGCTCCATCGACTTCAACGAAACGTATCTTTTTCTCCCCTCCGTCGCTGGATCTTTCAAGCGGGCGTCCAGTTCCAAACTGCCATCGTTGTAAACGGTGAAGAGCGGACAACCATCTACTTGGATTTTGCGATCAAAAATTCCGAGCACATTTTTTTGCGCGCGAAATTCTGCGTCAAAGAACTGGTTTAGTTTTTTGGCGCGGCGCATTTGCAACGCTTTGAACGCCATGACCCACCAGGCAAAGATGGAAAAGATCATCAGCACCATTAAAATGGTTTTACCCTCGATAGGCGCGCGCGACCAAACGTAATGCAATTGCGATTCCGCCAATAAGTACATGGGAGTGTTCATTAAAAAATCAGACTCTCAAATTGACCTGTCGCGAAATGATTTCACGCGCGAGGAGGAATGGTCAATCCGTTTTGCTACTTCGATGCAGACTTGTAGAGATTTGTTCAAAGCATATCAACATTTTTCTGCAAAAGACGGAAAATAATCTAAATGACTGGGCAGCACCTGTCCTCCGGCGGGAGCCAAGCAACCTGGATCGGGGCAAGAATTGGCACTGCTCTAAAATCCATTCGCACCCGACCGGTTGCCCAAGTGCGACTAATTTTGAACTTTGAACTTTATGCTCAAACTCGTTAGCGTCGCGCATACTCCGATGAATCCCGAGCCTTCAAAATTCAAAATGCGAAACCAATTGCGTCTGCAGGAAGGTGGTTTGCTCGTCGTGATTTTTGTTCTGGGAACTTTACTCACGATTTTCGGCGGACGCGTTGCGATGCCTGAACTCCGCAAAAATGCCGAGGGAGAAACGGAACGCGTCATGGTCGAGAAAAATAAATTTCTCAATTCACGAACGCTTATTCAACTCGCCAAGGACACGAGCTTCATCGCGATCATGGCGGTCGGCACGACCTTCGTCATTATTGCCGGCGGAATTGATCTTTCGGTCGGTGCCATTTACTCGCTGGCTTCCGTAATTGGCGCCATCGCGCTTCGTCATTTTGGCCCTGACGTTTTGCCGAATGGCGGGAACTGGAGCGGCGTTTTCTTCGGACTGCTCGCATGCATTGGCGTGGCGATGGCGTGCGGCCTCGTTAATGGCGCAATGATTGTCGCGCTCAAAGTTCATCCCTTCATCATCACGCTCGGAACGATGGCCGTGTTCCGCGGAATCGCTTTTGTGATAACCAACGGCCAATCCATTGGTGGATTTCCACAATCGTTCCGCGATTTCGTGCGCTGGGAAACCGGGGGCGGGTTAAGCCTGGTGCCGCTCGCTGCGATGCTCGCCATCCTCGTACTTGGCTGGATTTATTTATCGCGCCTGGCGATGGGCAGACACATTTACGCAGTTGGCGGGAATGAAATTGCCAGCCGGTTCAGCGGCATTCGCGTCGCTCGCACCAAGCTCAGTGTTTATCTGATCTCTGGGCTGACGGCCGGTGTGGCCGCATTACTGGCGCTCGGTTATTACGGCAGCGCATCTTCAAGTGACGGGCAAGGCTACGAACTCAACGTGATTGCCGCCGCAGTGGTCGGAGGAGCGAGCCTGTCCGGGGGAAAAGGCTCGGCGCTCGGGGCGATTCTCGGCGCGCTCATTTTGCAAATGATCAGCACCGGAATCGTCATCCTCGGTATCAACCAAAACTACAGTCAGATCATCATTGGCGCGGTGGTCATCGTCGCCGTCGTCCTGGATCAATTCAACAATTGGCTTGCGAAACGGCGGTTGATCAGAACGGCTTAGGGAACTTTTTCCGGTGCGGCTGCCTTCAAAATTTCTGCAACCAGATCGTCACTCGTCCATTTGTTCTCTGGAATAATCTTTTGAACCCGGCCTTCTATGTCGATGACGACCGTCCGCACGTTATGACTCAACGAACCGCCCTCGCGCCAAAAAGTTTGCCCGAATTGTTCAGCAAGCGCGGTAATCTCGATTAAATCACCCGTCAAAAAACTCCACCGTTGTGGATCAGCATGGAACCGGCCCGAGTACTCCTTGAGCACAGCCGACGTGTCCTTTTCCGGATCGAAAGAAACGGTTAGCAAATGCCAGTTCGCAGGCGCATTCGGCATCTGTTTTAATTTTGTCTGCACATCGGAGAAATTCTGCGAAAGGCGTGGGCACATGGTCGGGAATGGGCATGTGGTAAAAATGAAATCAATTGCGACCGCCTGCCCTTTGAACTCGCTGAGACTCACCGCCTGCCCGAACTGATTCGTGAAATGATATTCAGGCAGAGCGTCGCCGACGTTGAGCATTTCCACATCGCGAACGCGCCGAAAAGTGGAGCGCGAGGGGGCTTCTGTTGGAGGCGTGCTAAGCCTCTTCACCTGATCAATCCAACCGTCATCGCCTGTGACGATCATACGAAACGAAATCGCGTCGCCCATCTTCAACCCGCGTAATTCATTGGTGTTTCTCGTTTCAAACTCCATCGTCATTGCTGCCATGTAATTCGGGATCTCCTCGTGTTTGATGACAGCGCTTTTTCCGTCCGGCTTGATCTCTTCAACGACTCCTTTGACCTGAAAAATCTGCTGGTTGGTGCCGCTCAATTTTTCGGTAGAGAAATTATCGGATTGTTTTCCACAAGACACACAAACCACAACCAGAGCCATCGCGGAAACTTTGAGAAATATTGTTCCAAACATAACAAAGGATTTGCCTCAACTGATTCCTTTTGGCAAGTGGAGCAAGTTGTCGCGCGAAGAACACGAAGGTGGCGAAGGAAAGTTGCAGAAAAGAAATTCCCCCCTTCGGCCTTCTTCGCGCGACATTTTCAAAATCGAGCCGCGCCTTGCCAGACCTTCTCAATCCATGCTTAATTGCTGCCGATGTCCAAGTCATCGTTGCCGAGCCAAAGCGCGGAAGATTATCTCGAACGCATCCACGAGTTGATCGAAGAGAAAGGTTATGCCCGCGTCGTGGACATCGCGTCGTCGCTGAAAGTCCGCCAGGCCTCCGTCACCAGCATGGTGCAACGCCTCGACGAACTTGGTTATTTGAATTACGAAAAATATCGCGGCCTGATTCTCACCGACAAAGGCCGCGCCGTTGCCACGCAAATCCAAAAACGCCACGAAACTCTCTC
>JBKJOA010000235.1:0-8089 GCA_046593365.1 Limisphaerales bacterium | reverse complement strand
GCTACGATTTTCAATTTCCCGCCCGGCAACACGCGAAATTTTCCCCCGCGCCACTCGATCGTATTCCCGACAAACGCCAGCGCCCAAACCGCCACGTTCAGTAAATCTTTGATCGGCACCAGCCAGAACCAGACGTAGTGACCCAGTCCCCGCGTGAGCCACTCCTGCATTTTCAGCGCGGCCTGAATGCGCACCGGGAGCAAAATTGAGATCGGCACAAACCAAAAGGAATGATGATTGGCCAGCAGCGCAGCGGTCCAGAGCACCGGCCAAAGCGTGGCGTTGCTTAGAATGCTGAAGAAAAAGGGCGCGGGCTGGCAGACACGAAGCGTTCGCGCCCAGCGCAATTGATGCGCCCAAACCCGTTTCCAGTTCATCGGCGCTTCCCAGCATTCCACCACGACGGGCGAGATGACGATTTGTTTTCCGATGTTGGCAATTTTGTTTCCGAGTTGGTAATCGTCTGCGAGAAACTCGATGAGCGATTCAAATCCGCCGATCTGTTTTAATTGTGCTCGTCGCGTTGCCATCGCCGCGCCGAGCGCGAAATCCAAAGGCTTCAAAGTTTGCGATTGCAAAACTTGGCTCCAGAAATCGGCGTTGATGGCGATGGCTTCCCAGTGCATTGCGAAGGTGGATGGATTGGCGAGGCGATAAAAGCAATTCACCAGGCCAACTTTTTCATCGGCAAGGGGTTGAACTGCGTTCGCTAAAAAATCTTGGGACACGCAGACATCTGCGTCGCTGATAACGACGACTTCGTGACGTGCGATCTTTTCAAGTTGAATCAGAGTGGAAATTTTTGCGTTTGGCCCCAATGACTCGGCGCAAACCATCAGCGCCGCCTCGACTTGTGGATTTTCGGAATGGAGTTGGCGAACCAGTTCACAGACGGGGTCGTCTTGCGACGCGACCCCGAAGAGAATTTGAACCGGGCCGTCGTAATCCTGCGCAAACCAACTTTGCAAACAGCGTTTCGTTTCCGCGTCACAATCTTTGAGTGGTTTGAGAAGGGTGACCGGTGGGAAAAATTGTTTTTCGGCGACTCTCTGGTGCAAAGGAAAGCGGAGTGCAGCCAGCCATTGCCAGAGCACCAGGCCACAACTCAAGACTGCTAAAAATCCTAGAACCCAATTTGCCAACACGCGGCGAGATTACAGAGCGGCGTGAAACAAAAAAGATTTTCTATATCGTTTTTGTGTAATTGGAGTATCGCTCGTCTTCAATCCATCGGACTTCCGACGCCCAATCCCGGCTTGGCCATGACATGCTTTCCTAATCTTTGAGGAATCAAATCGGGGTGTTTATTTTTTGCCGTCCAGACAAACCACGTCACCTTTGGCGTTGCGGCAATAGATTTTGCTGTTGGATAGAACGGGGACGGTCCAGTTTTTTCCGCCGTTGACTTGGGCGCGGGAAATGGGTTTGAGGGCGGCGGGAGAAGCGTCGGCGATAATCAATTCGCCTTTGTCACTGAGCACAATCAATTTCCCATCGGCTGCCATCAATGCGCCTGCGCCGAGTTTTTCCTCGGACCATTTCACCGCGCCGGTTTTGAGTTCCAGGCATTTCAAATCTGCTTTCGGCCCGGCGTTGCCATCGAAGCCATAAAGGAAACCGTCCAGCAGGACACAACTATTGAACTGGTTGCGCATATTTTTATTTTCCCAAAGAACGGTGGCTTTGCCGTTTTTGATTTGCAGAAGCGAGCAACCGTGGTTGTAGCCGGAAGAAATAAAAACTTTGTCGCCGGCCACAATTGGCTCGGAGGCGTTGACGTCGTATTCGGTTTTCCAGTTGTGTTCCCAAATTTTTTTCCCATCGTTCACTGCGACGGCGAACACGGATTTTGCGCCGAAAAGAGTGACGCACCGCTGCCCGTTGAAGTCGCACGCGATGGGAGTGGAATAGCCGCCCGCTTCTTTGCCGCTGGTCCAAACGACTTTTCCGGTGGCCTTGTCCAGAGCGGTTCCAGCGCTGCCGACGTTCAGGATGAGTAAGTTTTTTTCAACGAAGGGCGATCCCGCAAAACCCCAGGTCGGAATTTCGGCTCCCAATTCTTTCGCGATATTTTTTGACCAGATTACTTTGCCGCTCGCTGCTTCGAGACAGAACAAATTTCCTTTACGACTGAGCGTAAAAATGTTTTCGCCGTCAACCGTCGGAGTGACGCTTGGTCCGCCATCGTAATATTTAGGATCGAGGGGACATGCGTAGGAATGTTTCCAGATTTGCTTTCCGGTGTCCGCGTCAAAACAGAAAACGCTATCCGTGTCTTTTTCATTGCCCATCGTGTAAACCCGACCGTTGCTGACGGAGACGGATGAAAAACCGGTTCCCACGCTGGCCTTCCAAAGTTGTTTTGGACCTTCCGCAGGCCACTTGGCCTGCCAATTTTTTTCCATGGAGATGCCATTAAGGTCTGGGCCACGCCAGCGATACCAGTCGGCGGCTTGAGCTGTTGTGATGGAGAATAAAGCCAATGTCCCGAGCAGAACGCATTTGCCGATAGTGAACCGATTCATGCCCGCACCTTTGCAGTAAAAAATCAGGCTGTCAATTTGGCCGACGCGTCGAAACCGAAAAACTTTGTTTATTGTCCGGTGTTTTGGTATGAACCAAAGCTCTTGAAATCAGTTCTAAAATTTTTTTGCGGTCGGATCGGTGCACGCTTGTTGGCTGTGCTCGTATTACTCGGAATGCAGAACATTTCCAGAGGCGAGGTCATCACCAATTTTACTCAAACGGTTTTTCAGAATGCTTTGAATAAAGGGGAGGACATCACTTTTCTTACCAGCTCGAGTTTAACCCTCACGAGCGCTCTACAGATTACCACCAATGTCTTCATTAATGGTTCGAATTTCTCGATCACCATCAGCGGCAGCAATGCGGTGCGTATTTTCAATGTGGCCAACAATGTAACGCTTACTATCGCCAACCTGAGTCTCATCAATGGGAGAAGCACGAACGGTGCGGCAATTTTCAATTCGGGCGGAAATGTGTTTCTCACCAATTGCGTTCTCTCAGGCAACCATGCCAGCGGAACAAACGGGGTCAATGGAAGCAATGGCTCAACCGGCAATAACGGCGGCAATGGCAGCGCTGGAACCACCGGTATGGGTGGCGCGATTTACAATCTGGCCGGAACAAACGTTCTGGTTAATTGCACCATTTCCAGCAACACAGCTTCGGGAGGCAATGGTGGCAATGGCGGCAATGGCGGCAACGCTTCCCAGTTTGGCGGCAACGGTGGCAATGGCGGCAATGGCGGGGCGGCTCGTGGTGGGGCAATTTACAACAACGGAACCGTTTTAATCCTCAACAGTTCCGTAACAAACAATCACGCGTCCGGGGGCGATGGCGGTTCAGGCGGCAATGGTGGCACGGCGTCATTTCCCGGAATGCCCGGTTCAGGCGGGACTGGTTTGAGCGGGTTGGGCGGCGGCATCTACAACCTCGGGGTGGTGATGGTTACAAATTCAACTTTTTTAACCAACACTGCGGTGGGTGGACTGACACAGCACGCTGGCGTTGACAAAAATGGGAACAACGGTGGTGCCGGAAACGGCGGTGGCATTTATAATCTTGGGACGGCATCGATCGACAACAGCACCTTCCATCAAAATGCGTCGCAAGGTGGAAAAGGTGGCGACGTTTACAGCGGCAATTTTTTAATGGCGGGAAATGGCGGCAACGGCAGTGGTGGTGCCATTTACAATTCCAACAGTGTCACAATCATCAGCAGCACTTTCGCCACGAACAATGCGACGGGCGGACAGGGTGGGGTCAACTCGATTTTCACTGAAAACAACGGGTCCACCGGCCAAACTCTCGGCGGAAATACTTATCGGCTCAGCGGAACGGTTTATTTGCGAAACACAATTTTGGCCAAAGGTGTTTCGGGACCGAGTTGTTCCGGCGGTGTCACGGATGGCGGCTACAATATTTGCTCCGATAGCAGTTGTAATTTTTCTTCAACTTTCAAAAGTCGTAACATCGTTAATCCCCAGTTGGTCGCGATCGCGAGTAACGGCGGGCCGACTCAGACCATGGCGTTGGGCACGAACAGCCCTGCGGTCGATAGGGGCGATCCCGGGATCTGCGGCGGATTTGACCAACGCGGAATCCAACGCCCGCAAGGAACCAATTGCGATGTGGGTGCTTATGAATTGATTCCTACCTTCAGCATCAGCGGACGGATCACGGAAGGAACGAATGGCATTGCGGGAATCACGGTGACGGCGGGCGCACAATCCGCAGTCTCAGCAACGAACGGAAATTATACGATCTTCAGTTTGCTGACTACAAATTACGTGGTAGCTCCAACCTTGGTTGGGGCTGGTTTCAACCCATCCAATCAAATCGCTTTTGTTGGAACAAACGCCGAAAATCCTGCGGCCGGACTGAGCGTCAGCAATGTTAATTTTTCGGCAAACCCCGTCTCCATCAGCTCTTCAATTACTTTTTTATCCACCAATCAAGTCGCATCCAACCGGGTTATTCTCCTGAAATTTGCCGCGATGCCGCAGCGGACTTACAAAATCCAATCATCCACGAACCTGACGAATTGGATCAACATTTCCACCAATCTCTCCACTTCGAACGCGTCATTTCAATTCACGACCAACCTGAATCTTCCAAAACGTTTCTTTCGCGCAATAGCTCCTTAATTTTTATTTTGTCTCGAAAATGAAAGCAAAGTCATCCGATTGCTCGTTGCGTTTCTCATCGAAAAAATGGTCGCTCGTCTCGGTGTGTTTGATTAATTGTTAGAAATGAATTCAGAAAATTATCGCGTGCGTCGTGCCACGACTGATGATTTGAGCCAGTTGGTTTTACTTTGGAAATCCGCGGTCTTGCCGTCGCAGGAATTGGAAAAGCGGTTTACCGAATTCCAGGTCGCCGAAGGGCCGGACGGAAAAATTCTTGGGGCTATCGGGATGCAAATTGGCGGATCAGAAGGCAAAATTCACAGCGAAGCCTACACCGATTTCGCATTGACGGATGAATTGCGTCCGCTGCTTTGGCAACGGCTTGGCAGTGTCGCAGCCAATCACGGCCTGTTTCGACTTTGGACCGATGAGAGCGCGCCGTTTTGGAAAAAAAATTGCGGCTTTGGTGAGCCATCCGTTGAGGCTCGCGCCAAAGCTCCGGCAAGTTTCGGCGATGTGACGCCGAACTGGCTGACGTTGCAATTGCGAGAAGACCTCGCCGAGCCGACCGCACTCGAAGCGCAATTTGCCCGGTTCAAAGCGGAAGAACAGCAGCGGACACAGAAAATGTTTGAGCAAGCGCGGCTCTTCAAAGGAATCGCGTGGGGGATGGCTGTGTTGCTGTTTATTTTTGTGGTGGTTGGAGTGGTCTATTTGATGCGCTATAGAGCTAATCTGCCGCACTGACGCTTTGAAATTGTTCCGGCTGCCAACGGGGTACAGAAAATTTCTGGTGTTTCGAGCGTCGAGTTGCGTCTAATCTCGCGCAAAATGAAAAACCTGCTGCGCGCCTTCTCCTATTTTCGACCGGACGCGCCCCGCCTTGTTTTGGTTTTTCTCATCATGCTGGCCAGCATTAGCCTGAATGTTCTCAAACCATGGCCGCTCGCTCTGATTGTGGATTCAGTTCTGGGAGCAAAACCATTTCCAGCCGTTTTGGAAAATTTCGCGACCGCTAGCAAAACTGCTTTGCTCGCCATTTTAAGCGGAACGATTTTCGCCCTGCATTTTGCGCAAGGCGGTTTTTCTGCGATCCAAAATTTTCTTTCCATCAAAATTGGTTTGCGCGGCTTGACGCGTGTTCGCAACGAAGTTTTTGCGCGGTTGCAGCGCTTATCGCTTAGGTTCCATCAGGGTGCCAATTCCGGAGATTTGATTTATCGCGCTTCGTGGGACACTTACGCGTTTCAAACATTGTTTCAGCAAGGAATGATCACGTTTGTCACCGCGTTTTTATCGTTGTTGCTGATGGTTTTCGTCATGGCAAAACTGAATGGGCGATTGACCCTCGCGGCAGTTGCTTTGGTTCCGCTTCTCTTTGTGGTCATCAAACTCTTCGGAGCGCGAATGAGCCGACGCGCCACGGCGGCGCAACAGGCGGACAGCAAAGTGACTTCCCTCGTGCAACAAAGTATTGCGTCCATGCAATTGATTCAGAGTTACACGCGGGAAGATCTCGAGAAAACGCGATTCAACGAAAAGGTTTTCGCGGCGGAAGAAGGTCGCATTTCCCAACACGGCTTTGAACTGCTCTACTGGTTTTCACTCGCGATTCTCTTCGGTCTAGGAGCGACAACGATCACCTGGCTCGGCACCAAAGAAGTTTTAGCGGGCCACCTGACGGTGGGCGAACTGCTGATTTTCATCGCGTATCTGGCTCAACTTTACGAGCCGCTGAATCAACTTTCTCACGTTGGGGCAACGGTCTCGGGCGCTGGCGCAGGGACACGCCGGGTGTTTGAAATTTTGGACACGCCGGAAGAAGTCCGCGAAAAAGAGAATCGTTCGCCAACGCAGCATCGTGTGATGCAAGGCAACATTGAGTTTAAGAATGTTTCATTTGGTTATGACCCCAGTCGGGAAATCCTTCATCAAATCAGCTTTGCCGTGAGGGCAGGGGAGCGCATCGCCATTGTTGGCCCCAGCGGCGCGGGGAAGACAACCGTAATCAATTTGCTGCCGCGCTTTTTTGATCCGGTGAGTGGTTCAATCGAGATCGACGGAGTGGACCTGCGCGAGTTTGCCTTGAAAGAGTTGCGTTCGCAGATCGGTTTGGTTTTGCAGCAACCCATCATTCTTCCCACAACGATTGCGGAAAATATTTCCTATGGGAAACCAGGTGCGACGCTTTCAGAAATTCAGACGGCGGCGCGAATGGCGAATGCTGACGCATTCATCCAACTGATGCCGCGCAAGTACGAAACAATTATCGGTGAGGGCGCGGCGCGTCTCAGCATCGGCGAGCAACAACGGATTAATTTGGCGCGTGCGTTTCTGAAGGACGCGCCGATCCTGTTGCTTGATGAACCGACCAGCGCTTTGGATGCGGAAAGCGAATCGCTGGTGCTGTCGGGCCTTGAGAGATTGACGCAGGGACGGACCACATTGATCGTGGCGCATCGCTTGAGCATGGTTCTGCACGCAGACCGAATTCTGGTGCTGGACGGCGGTAAGATTGTTGAGTTCGGCACGCATGAACAGTTGATGCAAGGCAGCGGCTATTACAGCCGCGTTTTGCAGGAACTTCATTCGGCGCCTCCTGCCCGCCATGAGTGACGAGTAAACTCGCTTGATTTCCGAGGGCCGATGCGCGCATCGTTGGCCAATGGTGACCGCAAAAACTTCAGTGACCTTAAGCCCGCGCCAGATCGAAGAATTGGCGGAAATGATCAAGTCGATGCGCCACGACATAAACAATCACCTTTCGATGGTGGTTTTCTCCGTGGATATATTGCGAACGAAACCGGAGTTAACGGAACGCATGATTGCAACTCTCAGTGAACAACCAGCGAAAATTTCAAAAGACCTCGCACATTTTTCAGAAGAGTTCGAACGGATCTTTGGCATTATCCCAAAGGTTCAAGACTAGTTTAGAAAATAAGAACGAGCTATAAACCCGAATTCCGAAGTTGGGAACAGGTGGGGCGATGAAATCCGGGGAGCGCACGCCGCTGGCGTGCGATTTTCGGTGGCCCACCGAAAATTTCATCTCACAAACTTTTTGCCACCCGTGATCCCGGACGGAAGTGTGGAACGAAGCTTGGGGCGAGCCGCCCAAGCCAGCACGCGGGCCGCGTGCGCTCCCCAACTTCGGAGTTCGGGTTGAAATAAATCCCTCTCAAAATTTATTGGAAAAGCGCAAACCTTCGATGTGGGGGACATTTTACCAATTTCTCTCCTTCCGTCATTTTGATGGTTGTGTAGTTTTGGTCCGTGCTAATTCCAAAAACAATGCGTGCGCTGGTTTATCGCGGAATCAATGATCTTCGTCTCGAAACAGTTCCTGTCCCGTCGATCAAAGCCGACGAAATCCTGGTGAAAGTTGCCGTCTGCGGCGTCTGTCCGACCGATATAAAAAAAATTCAATACGGCACCGT